>CAXTCH010000204.1:0-6584 GCA_964241945.1 uncultured Mucilaginibacter sp. | reverse complement strand
GAACAACATGGCATCCCATACTAACATGGCGAATACGCACTATGCCTATCCCTTTAGCCGGCATGCGGCGGCTATTAATACTATACAACGTTGGTTTGTTGAAGAAACCCGTATGGGTATTCCGGTTGATTTTACCAATGAAGGCATTCATGGCTTAAATCACGAAAAGGCAACATCTTTACCGGCGCCTATCGGCATCGGCAGTACCTGGGATAAGGCTTTGGTGCGCCAGGCAGGGCAGACTGTGGGCCGCGAGGCTAAAGCTTTAGGTTATACCAATATATACGCACCTATACTGGATCCGGCCCGTGATCAGCGCTGGGGCCGTGTAGTGGAATGTTACGGAGAAGATCCTTTCCTGATTGCAGAGATGGGTAAGCAAATGACTTTGGGCATTCAGGAGCAAGGCGTAGCATCCACCCTGAAACACTTTGCGGTATACAGTGTGCCTAAAGGTGGACGCGACGGCGCGGCACGTACCGATCCGCATGTGGCGCCGCGCGAGATGTATCAATTATACTTGTACCCGTTCCGCCGGGTGATACAGGAAGCTCATGCCATGGGCGTTATGAGCAGTTATAACGATTGGGATGGTATGCCAATTACCGGTAGCTATTTCTTCCTGACGGAATTGCTTCGTCAAAAGTTTGGCTTCAATGGTTATGTGGTTTCAGATAGTGAAGCAGCCGAATACCTGTATAGCAAGCATCACGTAGCGGCTGATTATAAAGAAGCTGTTCGCCAGGCTGTAGAAGCCGGCTTGAATGTACGGACCAACTTTACCATGCCGCAAACGTACATCATGCCTTTACGCGAGTTAGTGCACGAGGGTAAGGTATCCATGAAAACGCTCGATTCACGGGTAGGTGATGTCTTGCGGGTAAAATTTAAATTGGGGTTATTCGATCATCCTTATGTGCCTGAAAAGCCGGCCGATAAAATGGTGCATACCGCTGCTGATGAAGCGATGTCATTACAGATGAACCGCGAATCGATGGTGTTGTTAAAAAACCAGGCTAATCTGCTTCCCTTGGATAAAACCAGATTTAAAAAAATACTGGTTACCGGTCCGCTCGCGGCAGATACTAGTTATGCCATCAGTCGTTACGGGCCATCGCACAATAAGGTCACTTCGGTATTAGATGGAATTAAAAATTACTTGGGTAATAACGGATCGGTAGCCTACGCCAAAGGTTGCGATATTGTAGACGCTACCTGGCCTGAAAGTGAAATTATTGAAACGCCGTTGACCGAACAGGAACAAAACGAAATTAACCAAGCGGTTCAACAGGCTCAAAAAGCAGATGTGGTGATAGCTGTGGTTGGTGAGGATGTAAATCGGGTGGGAGAAAGTTTGTCGCGTACGGGACTTAATTTGCCGGGCCGACAACTAAAACTCATACAAGCTTTACAGGCGACCGGCAAGCCGGTAGTTATGGTAATGATCAATGGTCAGCCGCTTACCATAAATTGGGAAAACAAATATGTTCCCGCTATTCTTGAAGCTTGGTTCCCCGGTCCGCAAAGCGGCCGGGTAATTGCCGAGACTTTGTTTGGCGATAATAACCCGGGCGGTAAGTTGCCGATTACCTTTCCTAAAACGGTAGGTCAAATTGAATTTAATTTTCCTTTCAAACCGGCCTCGCAAGCAGGGCAAGGCGGAGCCAACAGCTGGGGGAAAACCAGTGTAAACGGCGCTTTATATCCGTTTGGTTTTGGCTTAAGCTATACCACCTTCAGCTATGCCAACCTGCAGGTAAGCCCTGAGCTTGAGCACGCGCAAGGAGATGTGCAGGTTTCAGTTGACATAACTAATACCGGCCAGCGCAAAGGTGACGAAATAGTGCAGCTTTACCTGAAAGATGAAGTGAGTACAGTAACCACCTATGAATATGATTTACGTGGCTTCGAGCGCATTACTTTAAAACCCGGCGAAACAAAAACGGTACAATTTACGCTTCACCCCGATGATTTAGCATTGCTGGACAAAAACATGAACTGGACAGTGGAGCCGGGCGCATTTCAGGTCATGATTGGCGGTTCATCCGAAGATATCCGGTTGAAGAAGGAGTTTGTAGTAGAGTAATTTGCTCCTTTCAGATAAGTACAAAAGTTTTGACATAATGCCTTTCGATTACACCCTCGATTTTAAAAACACCGATTTCCGTAAACACCCGGAACTGTATCGTGTGGGCAAAGGTGAGCAAGGCGTTCTTATGGTAGAGCCTTATAAAAGCGAAATCTTGCCTCACTGGCGCTTCAAAACACCGGAGCTGGCAGAAATATCAGCTCAAAAAATATTTGAACTGTTTGAGCAGTATAAAGCAGAACACGATTTTGTAGGTATGGACATGGCCCGAAAATTTTTGCAGATGGGTTATACACGGTCGAGGCGTTATGCCAACCATAAGAGTGGTAAAAAGTATGATGGTCCCGTCCCTGAAGATAAAAAAGGACAAAGTGGCGCCCATGGCCGGCAACAGTTGCCGCAGGAGGTGGATGCTATAAAAGCAGCCTCCGCGCAAATATTTTATAAGCACTGGCAAAAAGCCAAACAAGATGCCACTTATCAAGATATGTTAATGAAACAACCTAAGTAATTGGGTTTAAATAAAGGCGTTACCTTTGAATAGACCGATAGGGTATATAGGCAGTATCATGCTGATAATAAAACTTAAGGTAGATTAATTATGAAGTCATTTTCACTTTTACTAATCGTCGTCGTTGGCTTAACGGCTTGCAGCTCGCCGGCCAAACAGCATGATAAGGAAATTCAGCACAAAGCAAATAAAATGCAAAACGTTAGTTCAGGGCCTTTAGCAAAACCGGCAGATTCAACATCAGCCGCTGCCGGTACTTCTTCCGGCAGTAAATAGAAATGGAATTTAAAGCAACTCCTTTAAATCGCTGAAATGGTCAATCGTAGCTACTTGGCCATTTTCCACCTTGCCAAAACCATAGGCGGCAAATATCAATGGGACGTTTGCTTTAGTGCTCGCTTCAAAATCCCCCATAGTGTCGCCTACATAAACCGGATTTTTAAGCTGGTAATCTTCAATGATATCCAGTATATTTTCGTGTTTCGGCTGAGTTTTAGTCCCAAAGCACTGATGTGCTTCAAAATACGAATGCAATCCGCTATAATCTAAAAAGTTTTCGATGTAGCCGTTTTGACAATTGCTTACAATGAACAAACGGTATTTGGAGCGCAAATATTCAAGTGTTTCTTTTAAACCCTGATACAGTTCGCCGCCTGCTTCACTTACCATTGCCAGTTCATGGCGGGCAAATATTGCCTTAAAATGGTTGCGTTCTTCAGGTGTTACATAAGGGAATAATTTTTCAAATATGGCATCGTAAGTCATACCGGTTACCCCAACCACCATTTCTTTACTAATTTGTTCAGGTTTAATATAGTGTAATTCTGCATTGGCAGTTTGCCAGGCTTCCGCAACCGTACCTGTGGCATCCCAAAGGGTTCCGTCTAAATCAAAAATTACGCTGTCAAAGGTATTTTTTAGGTCTTGCATATTTGTCATGTACGGCAAAGTTAAAATTTATTACAAATCGATGTCGATTATGTACATTTAATAAAGCAACAAATAGTGCAGGCAGATGTTACTTAGCTTCTGTTCTATCCATTCATTATTAAATATAATTTCATATGCGCCACGGCGGATTTACGCGAATATTTCTCATACTGGCTGCCATCAGTTTTCTGATGGATTGGTACGTTTTTCATGGTCTTAAAACATTGTCAGCCGATTGGCAATCCAATCGGTCAAAGCAAATACTATTACTGGCTTATGTGTTACTGTCCGTAGGTGTCACTTTAACCTTTGTTTTGGGTTTTGGTAGCTACAGCACGGCACAGGGTATGCGTCCTTTCCATGAGTGGGTGCTCAGTATTTTCCTGATAATGTTCCTAAGCAAGTTGTTCTTTATTGTTGTACTGTCATTAGGCGATTTAGGCAGGTTTTTAGCCGGCATGGTCAACAGCATCCGGGGCCAGCATGCCGACCATACCAATTCTATATTTCCTGAACGCAGAAAATTTATCAGTGAACTGGCTATACTGCTGGCTGCCATTCCTTTTACCTCCATGTTTTATGCTATGTTCAGGGGTAAATATGATTACAAAGTACATCGTGTAACATTGGAGTTTGATAACTTGCCAGAAGCATTTATTGGATTTAAAATTGTGCAGATATCTGATGTGCATTCCGGTAGTTTTGATAATAAAACTGCGGTGCAACGAGGAATAGATTTAGTAAAAGCTCAAAAGCCCGACCTTTTTGTTTTTACAGGGGATTTAGTAAATAATGCGGCTTGGGAAATTGATCCTTACATCAGCATGTTCGGGCAAATTAAAGCGCCTCACGGACAGTATTCAATTTTAGGTAATCACGATTACGGCGATTATATTCAATGGAACAGTGCCCAGGAAAAAGCGAACAACCTACGGGAGTTGAAAAATCAGCATAAAAAGTTAGACTACCGTTTGCTACTGGACGAAAATGTCGAGATAACTAAAGATGGACAAAAAATCGTCCTAATAGGTGTACAAAACTGGGGTAGGGGATTTATCCAAATCGGCGATTTGGATAAGGCCTTGAAAGGCGTCGATCCTGGTGCGTTCAAGGTATTGTTATCGCACGACCCTACACATTGGGAAGAAAAAGTGCGTTTTCATCCAACCCTAATCAATTTAACTTTATCCGGACACACGCATGGTGCTCAGTTTGGCGTGGAGACCGCCGGTTTCCGCTGGAGCCCGGTACAATATCGTTATTTAGATTGGGCAGGCTTGGTATCACAAAATAACCGTTACCTGTATGTAAATCGCGGTTTTGGTTTCCTTGCCTTTTCGGGGCGGCTGGGCATCTGGCCTGAGATTACCGAGATTACCTTAAAAAAGAAGAGTGCGGTCTAGCATTTCTAACGTTTGATATCATAAAAAAGGGCAGCTCATTGAGTTACCCTTTTTTATGATATTGTTGTTAGTTTATAAAGCAGCTAAATCATCTGCTTTTAAAACTTTGGCATTCTTCTTAGGAGCGGTTATTTTAGTCAATTTCGCTTTGCTTTTTGTTTTAGCCAACTTTACGGGCACTTTTTCAGCAGTTGCATCAATTACATTAGGATCAATCACAATGGTTGATTTCCCGGCTGCTAATTCTTTGGCATCCTCAAGTGATTGATCTTCAGGTAAATTCTTTATACTATGATCCGCAATTGCCAGATTCTGGATAATTGTCACCTGATAATCCGGAACATTATATTTTGAAGTTAACCGAAGGGCGTAGCTCAGGTCTTTCTTAGCTAAAATGAAATCACCGGTTTCCATCTTGATATCAGCCAGTTCTACTAATGCTGATATCATGTTTGGAATATCATTCTGGCCTTTGGCCATTACGCTGGATTGCACCATGAACCATTTTGCCTGTGTATATTGTTTTTGAAAGCGATAGGCTTTGCCCAAACTGGTATAACTTTTTATGATACCGGCGGTATCTTCCATTTTCGAATACAAATGCAAAGCTTGCATAGTACAGTTAATTGCATTTTCGCCATTGCGCTCGCGGTATACATGATTAGGTGCTTTCAGCGCCATGTAGGCGGTAGATATTTTTAAATACAAATCGGCTTTAACCGTGTCGTTGGTAGTGATTTGCAGGTTCTGCTTCAGGCTATCTAAATCAATAGCAGATACGCTTAAATTGACTCCGGTAATTATAATAGTGAATAGTAAAAGTAATTTCTTCATGGTAGCGTTTAATTGTTTTGACAGGTTCGCTGTTGAACATGTAACTACTTACAAATAGTATGCCTTTTTCATTGATGCCTGTTGCAATGTACCATTACATTGCAACAATAATACATATATATGCCGGTACTAGGAAATTACAGAGTGGTAGCGGTCTAAAAAATTGCTAACAGTGGTTGATTTTTTTACCAACAAGTTAAATAAATTAATGCTGATGATAGCGCAGGTTATACCCGCCAACACATCTAATAAATAATGGTGACTTGCATAAACGGCAGCAAACCAAATTCCAAGCATCACTGTAGCAAAAAATATATTCACCCAGCCTAAGCGGTTCTTCAATCCGTAATACAATACAATTACCGGGTAGCTGGAATGAAGCGAAGGCATAGCTGCAAAAACATTGGAGCTTTTCGCATAAATAGATTTAAACACACCGGCATGAAAATGAGCATCGAACCTGCCTAAGCCGGCTGTGTTACCGGGCGTGTTTTTTATAAATTGAAACCCGTGTAACTGCACATACCATGGCGGGGCAGCTGGGAAAAGATAATAAATAACAAAGCCTATCAAATTAACCAGGAAGAAGGTTAACGCAAAATGCAAAAACTGCCTGCGGTTTGCGAAAAACAAATAACCTGCAAATGCCAGCGGAACGGGCACCCAGCATAAATAAAAAATGCCGGATATTACATCCAGATAAGCCCGGGTGTGATGCAGCCAGAATTCATTGGGAGTATATATAGTTTGCTGCCACTGGATGCCGAAAATTTGTTTCTCTGAATGATACAAGTCGGCGATGTGTACAGGATTGTAA
>CAXTCH010000203.1:0-6594 GCA_964241945.1 uncultured Mucilaginibacter sp. | reverse complement strand
ATTAAAGCGCCGAGTACTTTTTGGGTTTAATACCGGTGTGCTGCTCAAAAACCCTGGAAAAATGGCTGAGATTTGTAAATCCCAGCTGGTACCCTACTTCAGAGACCGTAAGCTGCTTTTCCTTGAGTAATTGTGCGGCTTTCTGCATCCGTGCCCGCTGGTAATACTCAAACACACCCTTTCCGAAAGTTTGTCTAAACAGCTTTCGCAGTTTCGGTTCACTCATATGGGCTTGCTGTGCCAGTGCTGCAATATTTGGCGGTTCATCAGGGTGCGACTGCAGATGCGTCTTTATGGCATAAATGGCTTTAATGTCGTTGATGTGCATAGCGCCCGAAGGTACTGCTTCCCGCTGCATCAGCAGGGTAAAAATGTAGCACAGCAATTCCTCACACTTTAATTTATAATAGTGACTTTCCATGTCTTCCGGCACAGGGCGCAGCAGCATCTCGCCTGCGACATTGATAATTTCGGCAGAGATGCCCATCTCAACCACAAAATTGTTGTTGGCCTCCAAAACGCTTGTTACTACCGGATGTTTGATATGGCCGAACAGGCTTTGCAAATATTGCCGGGATGCTGCAATGGTTACACTTCCAAACATGGTATCGCGCGGCATGGCCATAACGGAGGAAACGGCATGTCGGCAGATCAGTATATTCGCCTGTTCGGGCAACAGCTGCTTCTCCGGATGTGCAGAAGAAGGAAAGATGCCGCTCAGCAAAAAAATAATATCTTCCTGCCCTTCGGCTAGTTCATTGGTTCGCTCAATAATAACCTCTTCTTTAAGATGATAATTCCGGATCATCATACGCAGTTCGCGCCCCCAGGCGAAGCCGGTCAGGTAACCTGCTCCTTTACTTTCAGGAATGTGTATAAAACGCCCGTTAACGGTAGCGCCTATCGCCCGGGCAAAATCCTGTGCAATACCACTTCCTTTATCTGTAATCGATATTTTCATTTACGGCTATTTTAATAATATAAACAGCTATTTTAACTATAAAGGTATGCTGAATTTTGTAAGCAAGAGAAAATTAAAAATTATGCTATTAAAAAATAAACAAGTGGCCATTATAGGCGGCGGTCCGGGCGGGCTTACGCTGGCCCGGCTTTTACAGCAAAAAGGCGTGAGCGTAAAGGTGTACGAGCGTGATGCTGACCAGCATTTCCGTCAACAGGGCGCAACGCTCGACCTGCATTACGAATCGGGATTGAAAGCGTTGCGGGTAAGCGGATTGATAGAAGAATTCAAGCAACATTACCGGCCGGGCGCAGAAAGGGTAACCATTGTCGACAACAATGCCGTAGTACATTATACCGAGCGCGATAAAAATCCTGTAGAAAATATAAACAGTGAATACGCACGGCCTGAAATTGACCGTGGTCCGCTGCGTGATTTATTAATCGCCTCCCTGCAGGACGGCACTGTGGTTTGGAATTCGAAATTTGTTGAACTGAAAGAAAACGGCAAGGGCTGGGATATACTTTTTGATAACGGTACTACGGCTTATGCCGACCTGGCAATTGCAGCAGATGGGGCAAATACCAAAGTCAGGAAATACATTACTGACATTGGGCGGATATATTCGGGTACTACCATTGTGGAGGGTAATATTTACAACGCTGCCATCAACGCCCCCCGCCTGTGGGAACTGACCGGCGGCGGCAAAGTTTTTGCCCACTGGAACGGAAAAACTATCGTGCTGAGTGCCAAAGGCGAAGGCTCGTTATCGTTTTATACCATAACTAAAGAAACCGAGAACTGGGTAAACAGGCCCGGCGTTAACTTTAATGATAAAGACGAAGTTTTTGCCTGGTTTAAGCAACGCTTTGCCGATTGGAGCGACGAATGGCACGAAATCTTTACAACCGACGATTCTTATTTTGTTCACCGTCCGCAGTATTATTTCCCGGTAAACCAAATCTGGCAACCCATGGCCAACTTAACCATGATAGGTGATGCAGCGCATCAAACGCCGCCTTCAGGAGATGGTGTAAATCAGGCCATGCTGGATGCAGTAGATTTATACGAAGCCCTTTGTGCAGAAACCTTCAGCAGCCTGCACGAAGCCATCGCATCGTTTGAAAAGAAAATGCTCGACAGAACTTCAGTGGCTACCGAAGAAGCGATACAGCTGGTAGATGCCATGCTTTCGAAAAACAATCTTCAGTTTATGCTCGACTTTTTTGATGAGTTGAAATAAAAAAGCGCGCATAAAGCAGAAAATAGGCCTGATGATTGTAAAGCAGAAGCATGTGCCTGTGTAATATTTATTTTTACCTCCAAATTTATACAGCAACCTCCTGCTTTTGCCTTGGCTGCAACAAGCCGGGGGGTTTAGCTGCGCATCAGTGAGCGGGAACCAATGAGGCCCAGGAAACTAATGGCGGCAGCAACCGACAAATAGTAGCCCACATAAGGCAACCCGTAATTAGTAGCCAGTGTGGTGGCCAGATACGGGGTAAGCGATGCACCGAGTATGCCTGCCAGTGTAAAGCACAAAGAAGACCCGGTATAGCGTACCTCAGGCGGAAAAATCTCTGCCAGCGCAGTACCGATGGGGCCGTAGGTAAGCCCCATTAAAAACATACCGGTTACCTGAAAAATAATGGTAATGGCCAGGCTTCCGGTACTGAAAAAAGGAGAGAAGAACAGGCCAAAAATAAAAATTGCTGCAGTGGCCAGCATCAGCATCTGGCTACGGCCATAACGGTCGGCCATAACGGCCGACAGCGGAATGGCGGCTCCAAAAAACAGCATGGAAATCATCTGGGCACTTAAAAAGCTCGATTTGGCATAATGCAGGGCAGAGGTACCCCAGCTTAAGGTAAACACCGTCATCAGGTAAAACAGCAGGAAGGTGGTGATGGTAGCCAATGTTCCCCATAAGATGGCCATGCCATGCCGGGCAAATACGCTGATGACCGGCAGGGATACATGCTGTTCGGTTTTAATCTCTAAAAATTCGGGCGTTTCCGTTAATGCCAGGCGCACATAGAGGCCTACCCATACCAATAAAGCGCTGGCAATAAACGGGATACGCCAGCCGTAAGCCAGAAACTGCGAATCGGTCATCACTTTACTCAGTAAAAGAAAGGTACCGCTGGACAGCAAAAACCCAATGGGTGCACCCAGCTGCGGAAACATGCCGTACCAAGCCTTTTTCCCTTGAGGAGCGTTTTCAGTAGCCAGCAGCACGGCCCCGCCCCACTCGCCCCCTAAACCCAACCCCTGTCCGAAACGAAACAGGGCCAGCAAAGCCGGCGCCGCCACACCAATGGCATGATAAGAAGGCAGCAGGCCGATGGCTACGGTGGATGGCCCCATCGTCATCAGGGCAGCTACCAGCGTGGCTTTGCGTCCCTTGCGGTCGCCAAAATGCCCAAACAAAGCGGCGCCTATCGGCCTGGCTACAAATGCCAGCGCAAATGTAGCCAGCGAGGCCAGCGTAGCAGTGGTAGGATCGCCGGCCGGAAAGAACAGTTTTGGGAACACCAGTACCGCTGCGGTTGCATAAATGTAAAAATCAAAAAACTCAATAGTGGTGCCGGTAAGGCTGGCCAGCAGTATACGTCTGGCTGAATTGCCCGCAGGGCCTTTTTGATGTGTTGGTTCGGTATGTACAGATGCCATAAACAAACATAAAATATTTCTTCCAAACTGATGAAATTACAGGTAGTAGTTCATCAGGCTGAAATTTTTGAAACGCACTGTACACCGCAATAGCCGCATTACTTCAATTTTGTGTGGCTTTGTAAATACCAAGCTTATTTATAAAGGTGTAGCCGTTGATCATTTAAAAAACCTCACCATTTAATGAATTTGCAAAAAAGAGTAGAGGATGATTAATTGAGAGATTTGGAACAGATGCAGTTAGCTTAATGCATCTAAATACTCGTGTCCGATTATTCAGGCAAAGGGCAGCGAATTAAAATTTCATCACGGCGTGGAAACTACCGGCAGGCTGAACCAGAAGGTGCTGCCTTTTCCAGCTTCGCTCGTTACCCCTATCTGGCCTCCGTGGCGGTCTATAATTTCCTTACAGATAAACAATCCGATACCAAAGCCTGCTATGGTATGGGTATAAGTGTTCTCTACCCGGTAAAACCGTTTAAATACCTGCTTGTGATCGTCAGCTTTTAAACCCATACCTGCATCGCTTACACTGATAGTAACCTGCGCTCCATTATTAACGCAGGTTAATTGAATCGGGCTGCCGGGGGGTGAGTATTTTACAGCATTGCTGATAAAATTTTCAATAACCTGGTTAATCTTGTCCTGATCGGCGTTAACCATCGTGCGGCCAATTGGTTCGAACAAAAACTGATGGGAAATGATGTTGTTGGCCGCATCCTCTACAGCTTCCTGCACCAAAGCGATAAGGTCGAACGAAGTTCGCTGGATAACAATCTGACCAGCATCAAGCCGCGCAATATTCAAAAAACTGTTAATAATGGATGTCATCTTATTCACCTGCCGGGTGGTACGTTCCACAAGTTCGGAAGCCTTTATATCCTGACCATCCAGGAATTTCTTTCTTAAAATATGCAGATAACCATTTACCGAAGTGAGGGGCGTTTTTAACTCATGACTGGCCATACTCAAAAAATCATTTTTACGCTGCTCTTCCAGCTTACGCTCTGTTATATCATGAAATACCACCACTACCTGGGTGCTGCTTTCGCGTACAGCAACCGCGTAAACGTCAAACCATGCGCCCGTTCCCTGATTATATTCTTCAAACCGAAGGGCCTGCCCCGTCAGGGCAACATTGCCGTAGGTTTCAATCCAGGTGCGCTCTATTTCCGGCATAATCTGCAAAATGGTTTTCCCCTGCACGTTCTTTAAGCCGGTTTGCTTTTCAAAAGCCGGATTGGTATCCAAAAAACGGTAATCCTGTGGTTTGCCGCCGGCATCAAAAGTAAAATCGATCACCATAAAGGCATCGTCAATAGAGTTAAAGAGCGTACGATAGCGTTTCTCTGATTTTTTCAGTTCCTGCTCCGAGCGTGCCGTAAGCACCGCATTCCAAATGCGGATGGCCGACTGCTCCAGGAGCGAAATTTCCTGGGAAGTCCAGTGGTGTGCTTTACGACAATGAACAAAAAATACGGCAATCAGCCGCCCGGCTTTAAGCAGCGGTATGTTTACTGTTGCGCCAAGCTGCAATGCAGCATGCGCTTCCTTTTGCCTGTCGTCTAACCCCTCATCTTCAGGAATATTGTTGCGAACAACGGTTTGTCCTTTTACCAAAGCCGAATATAGCCCATAGCCGTAATCGGCATAGCTATAGGTACCTGTCAAGTCTGGCAGATCTTGTTTTACAAAACTGCGCTCAATGGTAATTGATGGTTCTGCTTCATGCGCTTCTGCAAATCCTACCCGGTCGGCGTTCACATATTGGGCAATCAATTTTACAGACTCAGCTTCTATTTGTTCAGGACTATTCCAGCTTTGCAGCTGGTCACTCAGCTTAAGCAAAAAAGCCTGCTCCTCTTCTTTTTGCTGCAGCTTCCGGTATATCCTGCTGCTTTCTTTAAAAATAGTCAGCAGTCCGGTAATTTGCCCGTCGTCGTTGCGTACCGGGTCAAAACTATAGGTCCAGTGAATATCTTCCAACTGGCTGTTGCGCATTACTGCAATCAATTCATCTTCCTTATATACAGCTTTGCCGGTACGAAAGATAAGTTCCTTTTTTTCCAGGATGGCAGGCCATAAATCTGCCCAGGTCACTTCGCCGGGCGTTCCTAAAGCGTTATAGTTGGCAAAACCCGGATGATATTGCTGTAAGCGCTGACAGGCATCATTATATAACTGAATATTTTCCTCTCCCCACCAAACCAGCATCGGAAAAGCAGAATCCAGCAACTGGTTAACCACCATCAACAGGCTTACAGGCCAACCTTCCATAGCACCCAGGGGTGTTGCTGCCCAGTTAAACGAGCGAATACGCTCAGCCATATCGCCGTCCGCATAAATCAGCGGGCGAATAGATGTAAAATTTTTGTCCATACCTGGCAGCGTCTGTCGCCAAAAAAACAAACCTGTCAAAAACCGAAATGTTTTTCCTTTAAAGTTTCATGTAGTTGAGCTATTCGATCAGCCAAAGCAAACATTGGCTTGTATTCAGCATTAGTAACAGAAAAGTTAGATAACGCATTGAATGATTTGTATACACTATAAAATAAATGGCAGCACCGCTAAACACGAAATGAAATGTAACACCAATACTTTGTGCCTGGAATACAGTTTGCCGTTTCTAACTATATTCCTGCCAACCGGATGAATTACAGGCCTGAAAATGGGATAACAGGTGCCCAATTGGGTCCCAACCGGAACGCTCCATCCGCCTCTTAAATTTTTCATTACTATCTTTTATATACTATTCATATAACTTTCAATCCATGCCTCATTTATATATCTGGATTATTTCCTTTCTGGCTATTGCCGGGGTGATCATCCGCCCTTTCAACGTATCAGAAGCAATATGGGCGGTAAGCGGTGCGTTGCTGCTGCTTGTTTTTGGCTTAATTACACTAACCGATGGTTTAACCGGTGTTTCAAAGGGTACAGATGTATATCTTTTTTTAACC
>CAXTCH010000202.1:0-6597 GCA_964241945.1 uncultured Mucilaginibacter sp. | reverse complement strand
ATTTGTAAGGGGTCCTTACTTCTTATGTCATTGCTAACGATAGTGAGTAATCTTCTGAAGTATACATATCTACAGTATTAGATTTCTCACCATCGTTCGAAATGACATGGTTTGTTAATTTCAAGTAGTTGCAGATACCCATGTGGAATTATTATTATTATTATGTATACATCATAACCAATCATAGGAAAGACATCTTGTATATTGGCGTAACTAATGATTTAGAAAGACGACTGGAAGAACACAAAGCAAACGCAGGTTCGAGTAAAAGCTTCGCGGGGAAATATTATTGTCACTATTTAATTTACTATGAACGGCATTCTCAAATAGAATATGCTATTGAAAGAGAAAAGCAATCTAAAACCTGGAGCAAAGGAAAGAAGGAAGTATTACTTAATGAATTTAATGCTGAATGGAAGTTTTTAAACAGCGAAGTAAAGCGTGATTAAGTTCTTGCAATAAAGGCCTTTACCACCCAATCTTTATTGATGATAAAGGCCGGTCAATGTTCGAAGGATTATACAATCAACTCTAAAAATATCAAATCCAGCCAGCGGTCAAATTTAAAGCCGACTTCTTTAAAATGAGCCACCTGGGTAAATCCGAATGAATGGTGCAGATGCAGGCTGGCGTTGTTTTCGCTGTCTATACCTGCAATAAGCGCATGCATACCCGCATTTTTAGCCAGGCTGATAATTTCACGTAACAACAGCTTGCTAATGCCCAAGCCCCGGCTTTCTTTATGCACATACACGGAATGCTCTACCGTAAAGCGATAACAGGGCCAGGCCCGAAAATGGCCATAAGTACCAAAGCCCACTATTTTACTTTCATGCTCTGCCACAATCACCGGGAAGCCAGCCGCTTTGCGCTCATTAAACCAGGTAATGCGCATGGCTAAAGTATGCGGCTGCTCGCTGTATACCGCGGTGGTGGTTAGAATTACATCATTATAAATATCCAGCACTTCGGGCAGGTCAGCCTCGGTCATGCTGCGGATGATAACGGTGTTTGAACTCATGGATAAAATTTAATCGAGTGAAAATACTAAAATGCGCCTGAGCGCATCTCGCTGCAAATAATTTACATGGTTGACTTACCCTGCAGCTTTTTACCCATCCATAGTATTTCCCATATTGGAGCTGCTAAAACCAAGCGTAAACGATTGCCGGCTTTGACCGGGCTGTTGTTATTGGCGGTAAGCACACAGGCGGTAAAGGCTACCAACAGCAGGGACAGGCAGATTACCCATACGCGGAGGTTATTGGTGGTTTGATAAGACACCAGTTCGGTAACACCATAAGCGCATAGTAGCAGGAACAACAACAAAACATAAGAGACAACCGGCGCTAAGCGCAGGTAGTAATACACCAAAATAGCGATGAAGAAAGAGGCCCAATTGATAAAGCCATTGTAATGACCTAAAAAACCAAGGGAAGGGAAGGGGGTTACCCATAGCAAACCCAACAGGCTGAATATAGCTATCGGTATACCCAGTAAATGAACTGCAACCGCTGAACGTTTTACCACCGGGTTGTAGAGCCGGAACATTTCCTCGGCCTTTGACGGTGAATCGGCAGGCGAAGTTGGGATGGATTTTTTGGATGGTGCCATAAAATAAAAAAAGCCCCCTTAGCTGATGTAAGGGGGCTGCTATAAGTTTTCAATTATTTTGCGAAAGCCACTGAGCGGGTTTCGCGAATTACAGTAACTTTAATTTGACCCGGATAGGTCATTTCGGTTTGGATGCGGTTTGAAATATCTGCCGCCAGCACTTCCGATTGTGCATCGCTGATCTTTTCGCTTTCTACCACTACACGCAGCTCACGGCCGGCTTGGATAGCGAAAGTTTTCTCTACACCAGGGTATGACATGGCCAGCTCTTCCAGCTCTTTTAAGCGCTTGATATAACTTTCCACCACCTCGCGTCGTGCACCCGGACGAGCGCCGGAGATAGCATCACAAGCCTGTACGATAGGAGAGATCATTGAGGTCATCTCGATTTCATCGTGGTGAGCGCCGATAGCATTGCACACTTCCGGGTTTTCTTTATACTTCTCGGCTAACTGCATACCCAAAATAGCGTGCGGCAGTTCAGGATTATCATCAGGCACCTTACCGATATCGTGCAGTAAGCCTGCACGTTTAGCCAGCTTCACGTTCAGGCCCAATTCAGCAGCCATCGTAGCGCAGAAGTTGGCTACTTCACGCGAGTGCTGCAGCAGGTTCTGGCCATAAGAAGAACGGTAGCGCATACGGCCTACCATGCGGATTAATTCAGGATGCAGCCCGTGAATGCCTAAGTCGATTACGGTACGTTCACCTATTTCTACAATCTCTTCCTCAATCTGCTTGCGGGTTTTGGCTACTACCTCTTCAATACGGGCAGGGTGAATACGGCCGTCGGTCACTAAACGGTGCATCGCCAAACGGGCAATTTCGCGGCGTACCGGGTCGAAGCCCGACAGGATGATGGCTTCCGGGGTATCATCTACAATAATTTCAATACCGGTGGCTGCTTCCAGCGCACGGATATTCCGCCCTTCGCGACCAATAATACGGCCTTTAATCTCATCATTTTCAATGTTGAAAATAGATACTGTATTTTCAATAGCGCTTTCAGTAGCCGTACGCTGTATGGTTTGTATAACTACTTTTTTAGCTTCTTTGGTAGCGGTAAGTTTAGCCTCGTCTACAATATCCTTAATTTGCATCATGGCTTTTGTGCGGGCTTCTTCGCGCAGGGTATCAATCAACTGGTTTTTGGCTTCTTCGGCCGATAAACCTGCAATGGCTTCTAACTGCTGCACATGCTGATGCTTCAACTGCTCTATTTCCTCTTGTTTCTTTTCTGCTTCTTCCTGCTTTTTTATGGCCAAATCGGTTTGGCGTTCTAAATTTTTACGGGTATTATCCAGTTCCTGATCTTTACGGTTGGCGTTCTCCAGTTTTGAGTTCAGCGACTGTTCTTTTTGCTTAATGCTGTTTTCGCGCTGATTGATGGCATTATTGCGGGAATTTACTTCCTGCTCATGTTCGGCTTTCAGCTGTAAAAACTTTTCCTTGGCTTCCAGCTGCCTGTTCTTTTTCAGAATTTCGGCATTGTTTTCAGCATCTTTCAGTATCTTCTTTACTTTGGTTTGCGCAGCTGCTTCCTGCTCTTTAAAGAGCTTCCGTAATAAATAGCGGCCAATGAGGATACCTGCAATGGCACCTATCAGCAGCCCGATGATTAGATATAATAATGTAGTCATAAATTGGTTATATAAATAAAAAAACCGCTAATAAATTTCAAGTGTCATTGTATTAAACACTGCTTACCCGGTGTGTATAAACCCCAATTGCTACACTAAGCAGCAAACAGGGCAATGTTAATGCCGGGTTATAAGCATTAAGTTTTACGTCGTGAAACTCAAAATTTAACAGCGGTTAAATTTTAATTGCTCGTTTATACTATAAAGAACGATCCGTCACTTTGAAAAAAACGCTGTCAGTAAATCATCTAACTGATAAACTCTTTCAGCTATGTCTGTGTCTTCCTCCGTCACTTTACGCTCGGCCTTTAATGAGGCGGTTGCATAGTGCAGTACACACATTGATAGCAAGTCCTGCTTATCTTTAACCGCATAGTTTTCCTGATAGTCCTTAATGCGGTCATTGATTAATTTAGCTGCCCTGCGTATAATTTCTTCCTCTTCCGTAGTTACCTTTAAAGGGTACACACGGTCGGCAATGTTTATTTTTATTGAGATTTCTCCCATCTGAGCTTATTCACTTAGTTGCATTACTTTTTGAGCAACACAATACACTTATCAATTTCCCGCACAAATTCGTTAATTTTTTGCTTGATGTCAAGGCTTTTTTCGTCTGTGCCCGAAATAGACTTGGCCAGTTTCAATACACGAAGCTTTTCTTCCTGGTCTGTATTCTTACTTTTACTGGCTTCCAGTGCCGCCGTTAACGACTGGTTTTTCAGCTTAAGGAGGTCATTTTCCTCTTGTAGCAGCTGGTACATGGCAATCAACCTCTCGGTTTTATCTACTACTTTAGTGAGTTGGTCGGCAACAGATGGCATTTTTTAAAAGTAGAAATTAAAACCATAAAATTAAAAGGTGCATCAGTTATTTTCTTATTTCGGCCCCTGCTTCCTTATTCAAATTGTAAATCAGCTTCTGCATAATGCCGTCAATCACCTTGTCGGTTAGCGTTTTTTCTTCGTCCTGCAAAATGAAACTCAGCGCATACGACTTTTTGCCGGACGGCAGTTTGTCGCCTTGGTAAACGTCAAACACATTCACTTCTTTTAATAATTTACGCTCGGTTTTTTGAGCAATTTGCTTCAGCTGATTAAAAGTAATTGTTGTATCTACCAGCATAGATAAATCACGCCGTACCGCAGGGAACTTAGATACCTCCTGGTAAACAATGGTGTTTTTGCTTACCAGCGATAGCAGGACATCAAAATTGAACGTAGCATAAAATACTTCCTGACTTACATCAGCCTTTTTTAAAGCCGCCGCAGTTACCGCACCCAACTCTACCAAAGTTTTGCTGCCGCGATGGTTGTATTGCAGCCCATAGCCCAGTTCATTGTTCATCACCTCATCAACCGTAAATTCCTTGATGCTCAAGCGGCTCAATAAGCCATCTACGATGCCTTTAAGCTGATAAAAGCTGACCGGCGATGCCTTCTGATTCCACTGCTCAGCCTGACGGCCGCCGGTAATGAAAACCGACAAACGATGTTGTTCGCTGTACTTTTCATCCTGATAACCATATACTTTGCCGAACTCATAAAATTTAAGGTCGGGGTTTCTGCGGTTTTGGTTGTAGGCAATCGCTTCCAAACCCGAGTATAACAGTGTTTGGCGCATGATATCCAAATCGCTGCTTAAGGGATTCAGGATTTTTACTGCATGGTCATAATCGCTGGCATATTCTGAACTGGTGAGTGAGTTGCACAGGATTTCGTTGAAGCCGTTGCCAGATAACAAATCTGCAATGGCGTTTTGAACCGTGTCTTTCTCAGGACGGATGGAATTGTTGAGCGATGCGCGTATTTGCGTAGGAATATGAATGTTGTTGTAGCCATAAATACGCAGCACTTCCTCAATCACATCTACCTCACGGGTAACGTCTACCCGGTAAGGGGGGACTTTCAGGTTAAGCCCTTCGGCGGTTTCCGCTACAATTTCGATATCCAGTGCCCGAATAATGGCTTTAATCTCCTCATGCGGAATAGCCAAGCCAATCAACCGGTCTGTATTACGATAAGTGAGGTTGACTTCAAACGGTGCCACCGGGTTTGGATAGATATCCGAAATATCAGAGCTGATGGTTCCGCCGGCCAGTTCCTTAATTAATAAGGCCGCACGTTTCAATGCATATACCGTCATATCAGGATCGGTACCGCGCTCAAAGCGGAAAGAAGCATCTGTTTTAAGTCCATGACGTTTGGAAGTTTTACGGATGGATACCGAATTAAAATAAGCACTTTCCAAAAAGACGTTGGTCGTGCGGTCGGTAACGCCTGAGTCTGCTCCGCCGAATACACCGGCTATGCACATTGGGGCTTCGGTATTGCAAATCATCAGGTCATCTGCATCTAAAGTGTGTTCCACGCCATCCAGGGTAACAAACTTTACACCTTGCAAGCCGGTTTTTACCACAACCTGTCCGCCCGTAATTGCATCCGCATTGAAGGCATGCAGGGGCTGACCTAATTCGTGCAGTACATAATTGGTAACATCCACTACATTATTAATAGCCCGTATGCCAATTACCGCTAAGCGTTCTTTTAGCCATTTTGGCGACTCGGCCACTTTTACCCCTGAAATAGTTACACTGCTGTAGCGGGGTGAGGCCAGCGTGTTTTCTACGGTAATCGGGATATTTAACTGGTGGTTATCCGGAACGAAAGCTGAAACATCAGGATGGTTTACCTGTATTTTTAAGTAGGCAGCAATATCGCGTGCGGTACCCAGATGAGAAGCGGCATCTGCACGGTTGGGCGTTAAGCCGATTTCGTACAGATAATCGTCGTTTAAATTAAAATACACCTTAGCGGCAGTACCTATAGGGGCATCATCATTCAGCACCATAATACCGGCATGTGATTCGCCCAGGCCAATTTCATCTTCGGCGCAGATCATGCCTTCAGACACCTCACCGCGTATTTTGGATTTGCTGATTTTAAAAGGTTCGCCCTGAGTAGGGTGTACTGTAGCGCCTACGGTAGCTACCACTACCCGCTGACCGGCAGCTACATTGGGCGCACCGCAAACAATTTGTAAATCTTCGCTGCCACCTACGTTTACTTTTGTTACCCGCAAACGGTCGGCGTTAGGATGCTGTTCGGCCTGGGTGACATGGCCAATCACCAGGCCCTCCAACCCGCCCGGAACGGCCTGCACCTTTTCCATGCTTTCTACCTCGAGGCCGATACCGGTTAGTATTTGTGATATATCTTCGGGCGATAGCGTGGTAGAAATAAATTCTTTGAGCCAGTTATAAGAAATTTTCATTTATAAAGAATGATAACCCGGCAAAGATAGGTTTTTGAAGCGGAGTTGAGAAGAGGGGATTTGTCGGGTTTGT
>CAXTCH010000201.1:0-6608 GCA_964241945.1 uncultured Mucilaginibacter sp. | reverse complement strand
TATCGGGCGCGTAAATTTCGTCGCCCGAGTTCATAAACAGTACATAGTCGCCTGTTGCCAAGGCCAGGCCCTTGTTCATGGCATCATAAATGCCCTTGTCTTTTTCACTTACCAGGGTGGTAATATGGCTGAGGTATTTTTCCAACACTTGTAAAGTACCGTCGGTAGAGGCACCATCAATAACAATATACTCAATGTTGTTATAGGTTTGCCCGGTAACCGATTTCAGCGTACGCTCAATATCGCGCACGTTGTTGTACACCACGGTTATTATACTCAGCTTAGGCTTAAACATGAACATCCTGTGTTTGGGCCGGACTTAAAAACTGCTGGTACAAATCAATATGCTGCCGGGCGATGACCTGCTCCGAAAACTTGTCCATAATAGTCTGCCGCGCCTGCCGCCGCAGTTGCGCACGGTCGGGATGCGCAATAAGCCACTGCATCCCTTGCGTAAAACTTTCGGATGAGCGGTATTCGGCCAGGTAGCCGTTAATTTCATGCTGCACCATGTTGGGAATACCACCGGTGGTAAAAGCCACTACCGGCGTACCGCAGGATAAACTTTCCATAACGGTGTAAGGCAGGTTATCTTCCAAAGAAGGAATCAAGAACGCATCCGCCGCCGCATAGCAGGCCGCCAGCTTTGCATCATCACTGATGGTGCCTAAAAATCGGGTAGCCAGCGGAAACTCAGGTAAGTTTTCCTCGTTTCGATTGCCAAATATTACCAGTTCCATGTTTCCTGCTTTATCACCCAAGCGCTCTTTTAACAGCTGCAAACTTTCCATCAGGTAAGCACCGCCCTTGTGTAAATCCTTCCGCGAGGGCATGAAGCCGGTCAGCAAAATTAATTTATCAGTTGGCAAACCCAATTGTTCTCGTACCGCCTGCTGGCTTTGCGGCTTAAACACATCGGTTTCCAGCGTATTCGGTATCTGGACAATGCTCCTGCCCTGCATCAAACTGGCTGCTTCGATGGAATGCTGCATCCAGGTACTGGGCGCAATTACAGTAAAGAGCAACTGTTGGTATGCCGTATGTTTTTGCTGCCATATCCGGTGCGATTCATCGCCTGCGTTCTCCGCTTTCAGCAACGGGCAGTTGCCGCATTCGTTTTCAAAATGCCGGCAGGTATAGCGCACATGGCAGCCGCCGGTAAAGGCATTGCTGTCATGAAAAGTCCACACCACAGGTTTGTTCAGTCTGGCAATTTCGGCCAAGTGCGGCGGGTTCAAAAAGCTGTGATTTACCCAATGCAAATGGATAATATCAGCCGCCTTAACATCAGGATGATGAATGACCGAACGGCCAAACCAGGTGAACGAGAAAGGCGTGCGCTTACCGGGTTTCAGGTAAGCTTTGGCCAGCAATCGCTCCAGCACAATGGTACCCGCAGCCCATGCTTTTTGCAGGGCATTGCGGTTAAAAGTGCTTACCGCCGGATTTTTACCAAATTTATAGTGTACAATTATTTTAGAATCAATATTTTGGCTGAGCAATGCACGGTTCAGGCGCAGGCAGGCCCTTCCGGCCCCGCCGTTACCATCGTAGGTGTTAATGTGCACTACTTTCAGCATGGCCCAAAAATACTTATTCATACTCATTTAATTAACGTTAATATGCGAAAACGCTACTTACTGCTGTTCTCGGCGCTGTGGTTTAGCCCCCAACTTAAGGCGCAAAACAAGGAGGTTTATTTTGCTTCCTATCCTGCCATTACCCCTGACGGGAAAACGGTAATTTTCAGTTTTGAAGGTGATTTATGGAAAGCTGATATTAACAACCCTACCGCTGTGCGCCTTACCGCTATGCAGGGCGAAGAAACCAATGCCCATGTTTCGCCCGACGGGCAATGGCTGGCTTTTTCCTCCAGTCAGTTTGGTAACAATGATGTATTTGTGATGCCCCTAGCCGGCGGCGACATTAAGCAGCTTACTTATAATGATGCCAGCGATGAGGTAGATTCCTGGAGCTGGGATTCAAAAACCATTTATTTTACCTCTACCCGGTATAATCATTTCAGTTCTTTCAGCGTGAGCCGCACCGGAGGCACTCCGGTACGCCTGTTTGGTAATTATTTCAATACCATACACGATGTGGTGGAACATCCGCAAACCGGCGAGCTGTTTTTCAGTAATACCTGGGAGAGCTATCTTTTTTCACAGCGCAAGCATTATAAAGGTTCTTATAATCCCGATATTCAATCTTATAATCCTAAAACCGGCGCTTACAAACAATATACCACCTGGGAGGGTAAAGATTTCTGGCCTACTGTAGACCGCCAGGGCAATATATATTTTGTATCTGACGAGGCCAATGGGGAATACAACCTGTACACGTTTGTAAACGGACAAAAAACAGCGCTTACGCATTTCGACAGCTCTATTAAGCGCCCGGTGGTAAGCGCCGATGGCAGCAAAGTGGTATTTAATAAAGATTACCAGTTGTATGTGTATGATGCAGCCTCTAAACAGACACAGAAACTTAACATTTCGGTATTCCGCAACCAAGTATTGCCCAAGCAGCAGGAATTTGATGTCAACAACCATATCGAAGCGATGGACGCCTCCCCTGACGGCAAAAAGCTGGCCTTTGTATCGCGCGGCGAATTGTTTGTGAGTGATGTGGATGGTAAAATCATTGAGCAGGTACCGCACGGCAACAGTGAGCGCATAACCGAAGTAAAATGGCTGCCCGATAATCGCACCCTGTTATTTAACCAAACGCTGGGCGGCTATGTGAACTGGTACACTATTCCGGCCGATGGCACTGCACCTGAAAAGCAATTGACCAGCGACAAAAGAAGCAACCACCAGCTTACGCTAAATAAAAACCGCACTCAGGGCGTATACCTGAGTGGCCGCGATGAAGTGCGGCTGATTGATTTGAAAACGCTAAGCAGCAGAACCATTGCCAAAGAGGAGCTGTGGGGTTTTGAAACTTCGCAACCTACGTTTTCGCCCAATGGCGAGTATGTGTTGTTTACCGCTCATCGCAATTTTGAGCAGGACATTTTTGTGCATGATATTGCCGCCAACAAAACCATGAACCTGACCAATTCCGGCGTTTCGGAGTCTGAACCGTTCTGGTCGCCGGATGGAAAGTATATTTATTTTACTTCTAACCGGGTAAAGCCCACTTATCCCTTCGGCGATGAAGGCGCGCACATTTACCGCCTGCCGCTGCAAAAATTTGACGAAGAATTTAAGCTGGCCAAATTCCGCGATTTATTTAAGGAACCGGCCAAAAAGGACAGTACTACCGAAACGGCCAAGAAAAAAACAGATACCAAAAAGAAGCCGCTTTCTGAGCAACCTACCCCCAAGCCTGCATCCATCATCACCATTGACATGGCGGATGTTATGAAGCGGCTGGAAGTAATCAGCCCTGAGTTTGGCACCCAAAATTCGCCGTATGTGGTACAAAAAGGAACCAAGACGCTGGTCTATTATATTTCGGACCAGGTGGAAGGTAAACGCGGTTTATACCGCACTACCATTGAACCGTTTGAAAACAACAAAACCGAAAAAGTAGCAGGCCCGGACTTATATGGCTATGATTTGGTTACCGCCGCTGACAAATATTATGTATTGGCTAACAGCAGTATTTACAAACTGAACATCGACCAGAATAAATTGGATAAGATAGACATCGGTTATAAATTTGACCGCAACCTGGCCGGTGAGTTTAAACAGATATTTGACGAGGCCTGGGCCGATTTGGATGAAAATTATTATGACGGCAATTTTCATGGGGTGAACTGGCAGCAAATTCACGACCGCTACGCTACTTATGTACCTTACATTAACAACCGGGCCGACCTGCGCCTGCTGCTCAATGATATGCTGGGTGAACTTAACTCCTCGCACCAAGGCTTCAGCTCATCAGGTACCGAGGAGCGCACCAACCTGCGCTATCGCACTATGGAAACGGGTATTGTGTTCGACAATGATAAACCTTACCAGGTAGCCCGTGTAATTAAATTAAGCAATGCCGACCGTACCGGTATCCGCCTGCGACCGGGCGATGTGCTTACCGCCGTAAACAGCGTACCCGTAGATGAGCAGATGGACCGTGATTACTACTTTACCAAACCCTCGCTGGATAACGAGCTCGAGCTGACCTTCAGCCGCAAGGGGCAACCCATCAAAATAGAAATTCACCCGGAATCTTCCGGTGCTTTCAGGGACAATTTGTATGACGACTGGATTGACCATAATCGTTCAGCAGTTACCGAGAAGAGCAAGGGCCGCATTGCCTATTCCTGCATGAAGGATATGGGCGGCCAGTCGCTGGAAAGTTTTATGGAGGACATGGTAGATGATGCCTATAAAAAGGATGCCCTGATACTGGATTTGCGCTATAATACCGGTGGTAACGTGCATGATGCTGTGCTGCAGTTCCTGTCGCAGCGACCTTATATGGAGTGGCAATATCGCGGCGGGCAGCGCAGTCCGCAACCTAACTTCGCACCGGCAGCAAAACCCATTATCTTGCTGGTGAACGAGCAATCGTTAAGCGATGCGGAGGTTACTTCCAACGGGTTTAAGGCTTTAAAACTGGGTAAGATTATAGGAACCGAGACTTACCGTTGGATCATCTTCACCAGCGGCAAAGGGCTGGTCGACGGCTCTTTTGTGCGCTTACCGGCCTGGGGCTGCTACAGCCTGGACGGCAAAGACATTGAGAAGACCGGCGTGACACCCGACATCCTGGTGAACACCACCTTTATGGACCGCCTGCACAACAATGATCCGCAGTTACAGCGGGCTATTGATGAAATTATGAAAGAGTTGAAGTAAATAACTCTTGTTTTAGTTATGTTATTTTGAGCGACAGCGGCATTTATAAAGAAAACTATCCCCATTATGTCATTGCAAGGAATGAAGCAACCGCACGGAAACATGTTCGCCATGTACAGCATGCGATTGCTTCGTTCCTCGCCAATGACATATTTTAGTTTTTGTGCAGGTTTTTTTTGCACTTACGTTTAAACATCATTAAGAATAAATTTCTTTGTAAACGCTGCTACGTCGAAGGATATTAGTACAAAAGCTGCCGACAAATGTTTTTGCACCTGTACTTCGACGGCGCTCAGTAAGGTAACATTCGTTGTGATCAAAAATTCTTCTCATTAATCCACCTTCTCAAACCTTGCCGCCCAGCCACCGCCCGAAGCTAAGTGAACGGTTAGCTTATCATCGGAAGTTACGGTACTGACTTGTTTGGTATAATCCGTAGCATTCCGGTCAGCATTAATGCCATCGGCAAAAATTATAGCGCGGTAATGACCGGAACCCAGGAAAGACAGGTCAATGGTTAAATCCCGGTCGTTCCAGTTGGTCATGGCGCCAGCATACCAGGTAGTGCCTTTACGACGGGCCATCACTACGTATTCGCCTACCTGCCCATCAACCGCCACAGTTTCATTAAAAGCGGTGGGTACAGCCGCAATAAAATCAGTACATTCCTGCTCCTTTTGATAAATGGTTGGGTTATCGGCCAGCATCTGCAGCGGCGCTTCAAATACAGTATACATGGCCATTTGATGGCATCGCGTACCCTGGCTCATGGGGTTGCTGTTTACCGGCCGGTAAGCATCTTTGGTGGCATTACGCATAGCGCCCGGTGTATAATCCATCGGGCCGGCCAGCATACGGATGAACGGAATGCTTACATCATAATTAGGATGATCTTTTACACCCCACTTTACATTTTCCAAACCTTTAACCCCTTCTGCATTGATTACGTTGGGCCAGGTACGCTGCAAACCTGAGGGCTTAAACATGCCGTGATAATCGACCATTAAATGATACTGTGCCGCTTTTCTGGCTACTTCATATAAGGAACTTACCATTTTTTGATCATCCCGGTCAATAAAATCTATTTTAAAGCCTTTAATGCCAATTTGCGAATACTTACTGAACAAGGCATCGGTATTGCGGGTAATGCCATACCAGGTAGACCATAATATTACGCCTACATTTTTCTGCTTGCCATAATCGGCAATCTGTTGTACATCCAGTTTGGTTTGGTTCAGGTCATTATCATTCGACCAGCCTTCGTCTACCACTATATATTCCAAGTGATTAGCCGCTGCAAAATCAATATAATATTTATAAGTGGGCACATTGATACCGGCCTTAAAATCCACATGGGTTACGTTCCAGTCATTCCACCAATCCCAGGCTACTTTGCCGGGCTTCACCCACGAGGGGTCGGCAATTTTTGATGGCTCGGCCAGCTTTTGCACCAAATCATTATTGGCTAACTGTTTGTCGGCAGTGCTGATCACCAGCGCCCGCCATGGAAAAGTACGGGTACCTTTCACCTTGGCAATATAATTTGCCCGTTGATTCACCACATAATTAATATTGCTCAAGGCTTCCTGTGTAGGGCAAGGTGCAAAAGCCCCGTGCAAGTTATGCTCGCCGCCTGTACCCGGCGTTAAGTACATACCGGGATAATCCTGCAGATCGGCCTCCAGAATAGCGGCTTTCAGGGGTTGACCTAAATCCACCAGCACCGGGAGAAATGCCAGCGTGTCTTTTTTGATTGCCGAAAGCGGCATATGATCATACAAAGCTTCGAATGAGGTATTGTAC
>CAXTCH010000200.1:5877-6622 GCA_964241945.1 uncultured Mucilaginibacter sp. | reverse complement strand
GGGAGTAACAGGGCCAAACGAATACGAGAATAACATTAATAATAACTGGTACACCAATACTATAGCCGCTTGGTGCCTTTCTTACACGTTGGAGATTATTGAGAAAGTGAAAGTTGCCGACGCCGGCCAGTACCGGGATTTATCAAGCCGCATCAATTTTAAAGAAGACGCTGAAACTGATAAGTGGAAAGACATTATTGAAAAAATGTACTATCCATTTGATGAACAGCAACGGGTATTTTTACAGCAGGATGGTTACCTGGATAAAGAACAAATCCTGGTGAAAGACTTGCCGGCTGCCGAGCGGCCAATTAATCAGAAATGGAGCTGGGACCGCATCCTGCGCTCGTGCTTTATCAAACAGGCCGACGTTTTACAGGGTATTTATTTCTTTGAAGATCGTTTTGATATAGATACCATTCGCCGCAACTTTGATTTCTATGAGCCGCGTACGGTGCATGAGTCGTCGCTGTCGCCTTGTGTGCATGCTATTCTTGCGGCCAAGTTAGGAGATGAAGCACGGGCTTATGAATTCTACCTGCGCACTTCACGTTTGGATTTGGATGATTACAATAATGATACGGAAGACGGTTGCCATACTACATCTATGGCAGGCACATGGATGGCAGTAGTGGAAGGCTTTGGCGGTATGCGGATAAAAGAGGACAAATTATCTTTTCAGCCGTTTCTGCCGGCTAAATGGAAGTCGTTCTCTTTCCACGTCGGCTTCCGGGGGGCTTTACTG
>CAXTCH010000200.1:0-5867 GCA_964241945.1 uncultured Mucilaginibacter sp. | reverse complement strand
GTGAAAGTGAGTAAAGATGATGTACATATCACCAATCTTTCGGGTCATGAACTTACTGTTCAGGTATATGGAAAAGACCAGAAGGTAGAACCGAATAAAGAAGTGCTGGTTGAAGCATAACCCGTGATAACAAAAGCAGGGCCTGTACATATACTGCGCTGGTAGTTTTCACAACTCTTGCAGCCAATGCACAAACCTTGCACAAGCAAAATATGAATTCAACTTCATCAACACATAAACTTATTATCTATCAGCTGCTGCCACGCCTTTTTGGCAATCAGAAAGCTGTGAATAAATATTACGGTTCAATTGAAGAAAACGGCGCAGGTAAGTTTAATGATATCACCGACCAGGCGCTGCAGCAAATCAAAAGCATGGGCTTTACCCATATTTGGTATACCGGCGTAATTGAGCATGCTACCATGACCGATTATTCGGCGTACGGCATCACACCTGATGACCCGGACGTAGTGAAAGGCCGTGCCGGATCACCTTATGCAATTAAGGATTATTACGATGTCGACCCTGATCTGGCGGTTGATGTGAGGAATCGCCTGGCGGAATATGAAGCGCTGATTGCTCGCACGCATGCCAATGGTATGCAGGTCATCATGGATTTTGTACCCAACCATGTAGCACGCACCTATCAATCAGATATGAAACCCGCCGGCGTACGAGATTTGGGGCAGGATGATGATAACACCCAGGCTTTCAGTCCGCGTAACGATTTCTACTCCACGCCGGGGCAGCCATTTACTATTCCGATGGGCTACAATCCAGGCGGCGACAACTTTCATAGCCCGTTTAAAGACGGGAAATTTGATGAAAATCCCGCTAAAGCCACAGGCAATGATGTGTTCAGCGCCAACCCCTCAATTAATGACTGGTTTGAAACCGTAAAACTGAATTATGGAGTGGATTATCTGAGCAGCCGTACAACGCATTTTCAACCCATACCACCGCTGTGGCAAAAAATGTATGCCATATTGCATTATTGGTCGCAAAAAGGTATCGATGGTTTCCGGTGCGATATGGTGGAAATGGTGCCGGTGGAATTTTGGCATTGGGTAACTGCACGTTTAAAAACAGAATTTATCAATCTGATTTTTATAGGTGAGGCTTATGATGCCGGTAAATATCATAACTATATTCAATACGGCGGTTTCGACTATTTGTATGATAAAGTAGGTCTGTACGATGCAGTTAAGCGCCTCACTCGTAATGAGCCGCAGGCCACCACCTGGGACATTAATAGTGTATGGAATCACGATGCGAAAGATATCGATGAACATATGCTACGCTTTATGGAAAACCATGATGAGCAGCGCATTGCCAGTACGGACTTTGCGGGTGATGCCACGCTGGCTGTTCCCGGTATGATTGTTAGTGCCACTTTAAACCGGGGGCCGGTTATGATTTATTTCGGACAGGAGGTAGGCGAACCGGCTGCAGGCACCGAAGGTTTTAGCGGAGCTGATGGCCGTACCACCATATTTGATTACTGGGGCGTACCCGAGCATCAGAAGTGGGTCAACAACGGTGCTTTTGATGGTGGTCAGTTGTCAGACCGTCAAAAAGAGCTACACAACTTTTACAGCCGGCTGCTTAATGCCGTTAAAAGCAGCGATGCTTTAAGCAATGGCAAATTTTATGAGTTAATGATGGCTAATGAACACAGCAGCGGCTTCAACACCCGCCTGTATATGTATTTGCGCTATACCGACAAAGAACGTATATTAGTAGTAACCAATTTTAACCGTTCGGAGCAAATCATAAATGTAAAGCTGCCGGCAGATTTGATTAATCAACTTAACTTAACCGGACCTAAAGATATTAAAGACTTGTTGAGCAGTAAGGTGTTCCCAATGGCAGATTTACAAAAGGGCGTTACCTTAACTTTACCTGCAATGGATGGTATGCTGTTACAATTTTAGTAGTCAGCAAATTTTGAAGCCGGGCTGCCTCAACTCAATTACAATTGATTTTAAGCGATAGCAGCGATGTTGCCGCAATGATGAGTAAAAACGTAATCAACCAATTTTAAATTCATGGCAACAGCGACAACAATTGCTCAAAAACCAAAGCTGAGTTTTGGGCAGATTTTTAATATGAGCTTTGGCTTCCTGGGCATTCAATTCGGGTTTGCCTTGCAAAACGGGAACGCCAGCCGTATCCTGCAAACGTTCGGCGCTGATGTGGAGCACTTGTCCTGGTTTTGGCTGGCAGCACCGATAACCGGCATTATTATTCAACCCATCATCGGCCATTACAGCGACCGTACCTGGAACCGCCTGGGGCGCAGAAAACCTTATTTTTTGGTAGGCGCCATATTATCGGGGCTGGCATTATTTTTTATGCCTAACTCGGCCTTACTGGCGGCGCTGGTACCGCCCATTATAGTGGGTGCAGGTATGCTGATGATTATGGATGCCTCTTTCAATGTGGCTATGGAGCCTTTCAGGGCGTTGGTAGCCGATAATTTGCCTGATAGTCAGCGAAGTATAGGCTTTTCTGTACAGACTTTCCTTATTGGTGCCGGTGCCGTGTTAGGTTCCTGGCTGCCCTATATTTTGGCGGAATATGTGGGCGTGGCTAAAACAGCAGCGCCCGGCCATATCCCTGATAATGTGCTTTTTTCGTTTTATACTGGTGGTACTGTATTGTTAATCAGTATCTTATATACCATATTTACTACCAAAGAATATGCGCCCGAAGATTATGCGCGGTTCTTTCCGGCCGAACAGTTAGAAGAAGAACATGCAGGCTTATCTTCTATTTTTACAGATTTAAAGAATATGCCTAAAACCATGCGTCAGCTGGGTTTGGTACAATTCTTTTCCTGGTTCGCTTTGTTCTCCATGTGGGTATATTCTACCCCGGCTATAGCAGATCATATTTATCATGTGAAGGCAGGAGATACCAGTTCAGTGGCGTATAACGATGCCGGCAACTGGGTAAATGTGTTGTTTGGTATTTATAACGGTGTCTCCGCCCTTTATGCGCTTGTTTTACCGGCCATAGCCCATGCCACCAGCCGTAAAATGGCAAATGCTTTATCCCTGCTAGCAGGCAGAGCCGGCTTGCTGTCCATTTTCTTTATACAAGATCCTAAGTTGCTGATTATATCCATGACTGGCATCGGCCTGGCTTGGGGAAGTATATTGGCAATGCCTTATGCTATTCTTTCGGGTTCTATACCGGCAAAAAAGATGGGTGTATACATGGGGATATTCAACTTCTTTATCACTATCCCGCAAATTATTAACGGGATAGTAGGCGGTCCTATCGTGAAATACTTTTACAATGGACATGCTATATACGCATTGGTATTAGCTGGAATTTTGATGATGTGCGCTGCGGTTTCTGTTTTGTATGTACAGGATGATCGCGATGTACGTATCAAAAGCAATTATAATGCGTAAAAAGCAGCATCATGGCGCAATTATTGAACGGATAAATCAACTTAACCTTAATTTATCCGCATTATATAAGTTAATTATATATTGCGTTGTTCTATCTCTAATTGATTTAAATGGAAAAGGATATACTCAAATCAGAGCTTAACCCCGAGCTGATTACCAGCAAAGTACTTGAAAAGAAGGAAGCTGAAGAAGAGGAAGAAGAGTTTCATCACCTCAATAATCCGGTAGCCGGGTTAAAACCCATTGTAAAAAAATACCTGGGTGCGCCTGTTAATGTTGAACAAACCGGTAATAAATTTTATTTTACCGACGGCGAAGCCAGGGTTGAGGTGGCGGTAGTATCTGATGAGATTATCCGCGTCCGGCTGGCGCCTCATGGCGTTTTTCTGGAAGAGTTTTCATATGCCGTACCTAAGCTTGAACATAAAGTACTGGTGTTCCGCCTGCATGAAGATGAGGACGAATATCGTATTTCTACCAACACGGTAAACTGTCATATCAGTAAAAAGAATTTCTTTATTTCGTTTTCTGACCGGCAAAATCATGTTACCAGTGTAGATGCAGCGGCCATGCACTGGGAAGAAAATGTGCAGTTTGGCGGTTACTATGTGTTCGGCACCAAAGTTTGTCACCCGGAAGAAGCCTTTTACGGCTTAGGCGATAAACCTACCGATTTAAACCTGCGTGGTAAGCGCCTGAAAAACTGGAACACCGACGCCTATTCATTTGCCTGGAACCAGGATCCGATTTACCGGAGCATACCGTTTTACATCAGTTTGAATGAGGGGATAGCCCACGGCATCTTCTTCGATAACACTTTCAAAAGTCATTTTGATTTCGGCGCTGAAGACCGGGGCAAAACCAGTTTCTGGGCCGACGGCGGTGAACTGCAATATTACTATATCCATGGGCCGCACATGATGGACGTGGTTAAGCGTTATGCTTTGCTTACCGGTACGCATCCTATGCCGCCCCTGTGGGCGCTGGGCTACCACCAGTGCCGCTGGAGCTACTACCCGGAATCCAAAGTGCGTACAGTGGCAAAAGGCTTTCGCGAAAATAAAGTTCCCTGTGATGGTATCTACTTGGATATTGATTACATGGACGGTTACCGCTGCTTTACCTGGAACCGTAAGTATTTCCCCGACCCCAAAAAAATGATTAAGGAGTTGTCGGCGCAGGGTTTCAAAACCGTAGTAATTGTTGATCCGGGCATCCGTGTAGATGATAACTACTGGGTGTTTAAAGAAGGTAAAGCTAAGCGCTACTTTTGCCGCCGCAGCGATGACTATTTTATGGAAGGCCATGTATGGCCGGGCCGCTGCCAGTTCCCCGACTTTACCAACCCCGAGGTTCGTGCCTGGTGGGGCGATTTGTTTGATGAATTGGTGCAAATAGGCGTGGCCGGCGTTTGGAACGATATGAATGAGCCGGCGGTTTTTGGTGCAGGCACATTTCCTGATGATGTACGCCACCAGTACGACGGTTTCCGCGGCTCCCATCGCAAAGCACACAATGTGTACGGCATGCAGATGGTACGTGCTACGTATGAAGGGTTGCGTAAAACGATGAAAAACAAACGTCCGTTTACCATTACCCGAGCCGGATATTCCGGCGTACAGCGCTATTCATCCGTATGGACTGGTGATAATGTGGCATCCTGGGAGCATCTGCGTTTGGGCAACCTGCAATGTCAGCGGTTATCCATGTCGGGTATATCGTTTTGCGGCACCGACATCGGCGGTTTTAGCGGCGAGCCGGATGGCGAACTGTTTACCCGCTGGATACAGATGGGGACTTTTTCACCTTTTATGCGTGCACACTCGGCGGGTGATACGAAGGAGCGTGAACCTTGGAGTTTCGGAGAGCCCTATACCGCTATTAACCGTAAATTTATTGAACTAAGATATCGCTTGATGCCCTACCTGTATTCGGTATTTTGGGAGCATCACCGTTATGGTTTCCCAATCCTGCGCCCTGTGGTAATGCAGGAGCAGGAACTGCTGGTCAATCAGGCCCGTCAGGATGAGTTTACTTACGGCGACAAAATTTTGGTGTGCCCGGTAATGGAACCCGGCCAAACCAGTCGCCGCGTGTATTTGCCAGCAGGCAAGTGGTACAATTTCTGGACCAACGAGCAGGTTGTAGGCGGTAAAGAGCATGTGGTATTAACCCCGCTCGAAACAATTCCGATTTTTATCAAAGCAGGCGCCGTTATTCCCGAATATCCGGTGATGCAGTATGTAGGTGAGAAAGAAATTGAGGAAGTGAAGCTGAATATTTATTACAGCGATGCTGAAGTCAATTCTTTTTTGTTTGAAGATTACGGAGAAACTTTTGCTTACGAGCAGGATATTTACCTTGAAAAGAAGTTTGTGGTTAGCGGTAAAGAAAACAGCTTTACCATTCAGCAAAGCTCTGAGGGGTTATATACGCCTCGCTATG
>CAXTCH010000199.1:0-6663 GCA_964241945.1 uncultured Mucilaginibacter sp. | reverse complement strand
AATCGCTACCGTGTGGTCAGGTATGCCACCTTCTGCTCATTAATCGTTATTATCATGCTGTTTGGTGTGTTCGACGGCAGTCAGTTTATTTATTTTCAGTTTTAATTACATGCCGCTACATCAAAATCCTGATTTTAAACGGTTTCTGAAAACTTTTGCACTGGTGGTATTGACCCTGATAGTGCTTGATTTTTTATTCGGCAGTTTGCTGAAGCACTATTACTTTAAATTGAAATATGGCATGTTTTACCGCACCACTTATGCCATCGACAGCACAAAGGCCGACTTGCTGGTGTTTGGCTCATCAAAAGCGACCCATAATTATGTGCCGTCGGTATTTGCGGATAAACTCCATACTACTTTTTATGATTGCGGCCGCGATGGCACCTGCCTGATCTATTATACCGCGGTCATGTCTGCCGCGTTGGAACGGTATACCCCTAAGCATATCATTATAGATTTAACCCCGTATGAATTGTGCGGCAATGAAGAAGGCCTTCTTTCTCCCCTGCTTCCCTATCAGCACAATCCGGCTATCGCCCCTTATCTGAAATATAACGGTAAGTTTCAATCTGTTAAACTGCTGTCGAAAATGTACGCTTATAACTCCATGCTGGTACCGATGATAATTGACAACTCGGGCCACGACCGGCAGCATCACAGCGACGACCGCGGTTATTTACGGCTGGATAATATTATGCCTTACCATCCGCTCAAATTATTCCAGCCTGACCGCATTACGCCGGAACGGGTTCAGGTGCTGAACCGGATATTTTCGAAGCTGAATCAAAAGCATGTAGATGTAACGGCGGTACTTTCGCCCACGTATTTTACATACCTCAATCACAACACCAACGCAGCTATAATTGAAAACTTGTGCCGTGAGCATCATATTCGCTTCTTGAACTATGAGAACAGCGCTGCCTATGTACATCACGAGTTGTATAACGATGACACGCATCTTAATCATACCGGAGCGCTTAAGTTTTCGATGGAGGTATCAGATAGTATAGCTAACAAGTAATCGTTTAATAAAACTTTAAACCTACTTATCAAATGAAAATTCATTTACGAGTGTTTTCACAGCATGCTGTCTTCCTATTTCTTTTGTCAGCGTTGTCGAGTAGCTGCTATGATGTTCGAGTTAATAACAGCCTTATAATTAATAATAAAACAAAAAAAACAATTTCTGTTCTGTGTGACAATGATAAGGAATTAGATCAAACTGAAAATCTAATTGCTTATTACACTACAGAATACAACACTATAAAATCAGATTCAATAAAAAGCATTAGCAAATTAGGGGGTGCGAGTGCTTGGCATGATTATATTGAAAATGGGCCTTCCAAGCAATTATTCGTATATTGTTTTGATGTCGATTCTCTAAAAACTTACCCTTCAACTTATCCTATAAATGTCCTAAGAAAGCAAGGAAAGTTTATAAAGATGAAAGTTTATACCGAACAGCAACTAAATAAAATCGGTTGGAAAATAGACTTTAAGTAAAGGGATCCAACATTCATTTATACCGGCTCTTATACGCAATATAGCAGTATTGCTGCCGTCAAGCGTTTAACCAATAACGTTTTCTTATATATCTAGTTCCCCTTGTAAATTAACTTATAACGTTATTTATACCAATCGCATACTGGTAATCCGGCAACTTTTCTTATTTTTGTATCCCGTACACACATCAGCGGTTTTGGGTAGTGCAGCCCCGGCCTGATGTAAAAAAATCACATGACTAAATACATATTTGTTACGGGCGGCGTTACCTCGTCGTTAGGGAAAGGTATTATTTCAGCTTCGCTGGCTAAGCTTTTGCAAGCGCGCGGCTACCGGGTTACCATCCAAAAATTTGATCCATACATTAACATTGATCCGGGCACGCTGAACCCCTACGAGCATGGTGAATGTTATGTAACTGAAGACGGCGCTGAAACTGACCTTGACCTGGGCCATTATGAGCGTTTTTTGAATACCCCTACTTCGCAAGCAAATAACATTACTACCGGCCGTATTTATCAAAATGTGATTAACCGTGAGCGTGAAGGTGCTTTTTTAGGCAAAACCGTGCAGGTTGTACCCCACATTACTGATGAAATTAAGCGTAACTTCCGCATTCTGGGCGAAAACGGCGAATACGATATCGTTATTACCGAAATTGGCGGTACTGTGGGCGATATTGAATCTCTACCTTTTGTTGAAGCCGTGCGCCAGTTCAGGTGGGAAGTAGGTTCTAACAACTCACTGGTAATTCACTTAACTCTGGTGCCCTTCCTGGCTGCAGCCGGTGAATTAAAAACCAAGCCTACTCAGCACTCGGTTAAAATGTTGCTGGAATATGGAATCCAGCCCGATATTTTGGTTTGCCGCACCGAGCATCATTTAAATCAGGACATCCGCAAAAAAGTAGCACAGTTTTGCAATGTAAATGTAAATGCAGTTATTGAGTCAATCGATGCCTCAACAATTTACGACGTGCCGTTACTGATGCTGAAAGAGCAACTGGACAAAACCGTACTTGCCAAGTTGAAACTTCCTGCCAAAAACGATCCCGATCTGGAAAGCTGGAAAGACTTCCTGGGCCGCCTTAAAAATCCGACTGCCGAAGTGCGTATTGGTTTGGTAGGTAAATACGTGGAACTGCCGGATGCCTATAAATCCATCACCGAGGCATTTATACATGCAGGCGCTAAAAACGAGTGCAAGGTAAAAGTGGAATATATTCATTCTGAGCAGCTTACTACCAATAACGCAGTAGAACGTTTGCGAGGTTTACACGGCGTATTAGTAGCGCCCGGTTTTGGCGAACGTGGCTTTGAGGGAAAGATTGAAGCCATCCGTTTTGTGCGCGAAAACAATATCCCTTTCTTTGGTATCTGTTTGGGTATGCAATGCGCTGTTGTTGAATTTGGCCGGCACGTGTTGGGTTTCAACAATGCCAACAGCACCGAGATGAATGATAATACCCCCTATCCGGTGATAGGATTGATGGAAGATCAGAAAGGGGTTACTACTAAAGGCGGCACCATGCGTTTGGGCTCATACCTTTGTGATTTAAAGCGCGGAAGCAAAGCCGCTGCCATTTACAACAGCACCCAAATTAGCGAACGGCACCGACACCGGTATGAGTTTAACAACGAATACCTGCACCAATACGAAAAAGCTGGCATGATACCTTCAGGCATTAACCCCAAAACCGGTCTGGTAGAGGTAGTTGAACTAAAAAATCATCCATTTTTCATTGGCGCACAATTTCACCCGGAATTAAAATCGACGGTTGCAAAACCTCATCCACTTTTTGTTAACTTTGTCGCCGCTTCGCTGGCCTATACGCGCAGGAAGTAACCTACAGTTTGATACAATAAGCAATGGATAAAAATACATATACGGGCATGTTCCTGATCCTGGTTATCCTGGTCGGCTCCTTCTTTTTAATGAAGCCGTCGGATGAGCAGATGAAAAAAGCGCGGCAGCAGGAGCATCTGGATTCACTTAAAAAAGCAGGATTATTGAAGCCTGCTGCGGCTAACATTGCTGCTAAAACCGATACTACAGCCAAACAACCGGCTGTTGACTCGGCTGTTTTAAAAGCGCCTTTCGGTGCAACCACTTATGGTAATGAACAATTTAGCTACCTGGATAATAAAAACATCCATGTTACCCTAAGTAATCAGGGCGGCCGGGTTTATGCCGTTGAATTAAAGAATTTTAAAACCTTTGATAAAAAGCCGCTGGTATTGTTTAGTGGTGCGCAAAACCAGTTCGGCCTCCGCTTTACCGCAGGCGGCAAACCGATTAACACCAGCAAGCTTTACTTTCAAAATGCCGGTGTGACCAAAGGCGATACGTCCACCACCGTGGATATGCGCCTGGCTTACACGCCCACGCAATATATCGACTATATTTATAAGCTGAACAACGATGGTTACAAACTGGGCTTAACTATTAAGCTAACCGGTTTGGAGAGCGTAATCACCAACAGTAACGCGCTTAATTTAGACTGGTCGACCAGCTTACATAAGCAGGAAAAAGATATCGCCCAGGAACGTCAGTTCTCTACCGTTTATTTCAAAAACATGGACAATCAGGTGGATAACCTGAGCGAAACCAAAGACGATAAAAAGCAGGTGGTTGACCAGAAAATGCAATGGGTGTCTTTCAAGCAGCATTTCTTTTCTAACGTTCTTATTGCACCGCAGGGCTTTGATAAAACCAGCGTATCGGTAAATACCGATATCAACTCAAACGATGTAAAGGAAATGACTGCCGGCGTTACGCTGATTGGCAATGCAAGCGGCACATACCCAATGGAGTTTTACTTTGGCCCTAACCGCTTTAAAACGCTGAAAGCACAAGGTTACGATCTGGAAAAAGAAATTAATCTTGGCTGGGGCCCGCTTAGCTACATCAACCGTTTCGCTGTGTTACCGGTGTTCAACTTTCTGCAGCACTTTGGCTGGAACATGGGTTTGATTATACTGGTATTAACCATTTTGCTGAAGCTGGTATTATCGCCGCTTACCTATAAATCTTACTTGTCGATGGCTAAAATGCGTGTGCTGAAGCCGGAAATGGACGAGATTAAAGCCAAGGTGGGCGAAGATAACCCTACCTTGCTGCAACAGGAATACATGAAGCTGTATCGTACAGCCGGTGTAAACCCGTTAGGCGGCTGCTTGCCTTTAGTGCTGCAAATGCCTATTGTGATTGCTTTCCTGCGCTTTTTCCCGAGCTTATTTGAGCTGCGCGGCGAAAACTTTTTATGGATGAAGGATTTGTCGACTTACGACAACGTGATCAACTTTGGGGTGAAAATCCCTTTTATCGGCGACCACCTGAGTTTGATGTGTTTGCTGATGACGGCTTCTACCATCATTTACACTTATTTTAACAATCAGATTTCGGGCGCTACGGGGCAAATGAAATACATCGGCTACATTACGCCGTTCATTTTCCTGAGTTACCTGAACAGTTACCCTGCCGGTTTGAATTACTATTATTTTTTGGCCAACATGCTGACCTTCCTGCAGCAATTTTTGATTCGCCAGCTGGTAGACGATAAAACCATACATGCGCAGATTCAGGAAAATAAAAAGAAGCCGGAAGACAAAAAGAAAAAAGGAGGCTTCCAGTCCCGCCTCGAAGAAATGATGCGCCAGCAACAGCAAATGCAGGCAAAAAAAGGACGGTAGTTTTTGAAACAATAGTCAAGAAGTAAAAACCAAGACTTCGATTTGATAAAAGGACAATCTCACCTGTTGAGATTGTCCTTTTATCATTTACGTCTTTAAATCTTGATTCCTGTTTCTTGCTTCTAAACCGCATCTTAAACAGAAAGTAAATTTTTATCGCTAACTGTTTTAGCAAATTAAAAATTGAGTAGCTTTGATTTGTAATGTACGCGATAGTAGATATTGAAACGACGGGGGGACATGCCAGTGCCAACGGTATCACAGAAATAGCCATTTGTATTCATGACGGAAAAAAGGTGGTAAATCGCTACCAGTCGCTGGTAAATCCGGGGCAGGAAATTCCGGTATACATTCAGGCGCTTACCGGCATTAATGAAGACATGGTGGCGTCGGCGCCCAAATTCAAAGACATTGCGGCCGATGTTTATCATCTGTTGCATGGCCATGTGTTTGTGGCACACAACGTAAATTTTGATTACTCCTTTGTACGCTATCACTTATCAGCCGCCGGGTATGACCTCGATTGCAGTAAACTTTGCACGGTACGCTTAGGTCGTAAAATATTGCCGGGCATGCCGTCGTACAGCCTGGGTAAGCTATGCCATCATTTAGGCATAGGCAACAGTGGTCGGCACCGCGCCGGCGGGGATGCCGATGCTACGGCTGAGCTGTTTACCATGCTGCTTGAAAATGATAAAGACAACCACATTGCTGAATCTTTAAAGCTGCGGTCCAAAGAGCAAGTGCTCCCTCCCAACCTGCACCGTAACTTTATGGACCGGTTGCCTTCGTCGCCAGGCGTGTATTACTTTCACAACCAAAAGGGTAAAGTGGTATATGTAGGCAAAGCTATTAATATCAAGAAGAGGGTAAGCAGCCATTTTAGCGGAAATAACACAGGTGCTCAGCGGCAGGAATTTATGCGGCATATCCATCAAATCAGTTACCAGGAATGCGGCACCGAGTTGATGGCCCTGGTGCTGGAAGCCGTAGAAATTAAAAGGTTGTGGCCGCAATTTAACCGCTCGCAAAAGAAACTCGAGTTTCCGTTCGGTTTATATACGTATGAAGATCAGCGCGGATATATCCGTTTGGCGGTTGACCGACGGCGTAAATACTCGTCGCCTGTACATACCTGCAGCACACTGCTTGAAGGCCGGAATATTTTGCTTAAGCTCATTGAAGAATTTGAACTGTGCCCGAAGCTATGCTATATTCAAAAAAACAGTGATGCCTGTTCAGGCGCGCGTGGTGCAGGTTGCGCCTGCGAAGGTAAAGAACCCATAGAAGAATATAATAATCGGTTAACAGAAGCTCTTACTACATTGAAAGCCACCTTGCCTACTTTTGCCCTGAGAGATGAAGGTCGTACCTCAGAGGAACACAGCTGCCTGCTGGTGGAAAACGGTTATTTCTATGGTATGGGCTACATCTCTCAATATTTTCAGGCGGATAATTTGGAGCA
>CAXTCH010000198.1:0-6676 GCA_964241945.1 uncultured Mucilaginibacter sp. | reverse complement strand
ATGCCATATAGCATTGCCTGGGCCGCCGGTTGAGTGGGGTCTTGGGTAAGAACTTTACTGTATTTATTTAATTCAGCGGTTTGTGTCGGGTCAGTCACGTTATTCATGCCGGAAGTATATCTTTAGGTCTGTCTGTCGGTTTAAATATGCAGCCGATGATTAGTTGTCGTTTATCGGCCGATTGTTATCTGTAAGATAGACAGGTTCAGTTTAGATAGCAATAGCAGATGTAAAAATAATTAAACAAAATTATATTTTAATAATGAATATAATTTGGATTTATATTTTGCATAAATTAATAATATAAGAATATTAAATTTATGAATGTATACTAAAATTAAAACTGGTATTTGGTACAATTGGTATGCTTGCATAGTAAGCCTGCGAAATTCAGTCATAAATGGATGACAAACCGAAAAATTCCGCACAAAAAAACCCGGGTGGAGGCCCGGGTTTTGTATGTATTTGTTGGTTTTTAACGGTGGGTAATTCCTTCAGCCAATACCATCACCTTGTTGTTCGACATTTCTACAACGCCGCCCTTAATTAAATAAACGTCTTCTTTGCCTGAGGCGCGAACAATCAGCTTGCCGTCTTCCAGCGTGGAAACAATAGGGGCATGGTTGTTCAGTATCTCAAAAGAACCCATCGTGCCCGGTACCGTAACCGAGTTTACCTCGCCTTCGAAAACTTTATTATCAGGAGTAAGAATTTCTAATGTCATATGTAGTCAGATTTGAGATGTGAGACATGAGATACAACAATGCATCCTGCATTTCACATCTATTATCTCCTGTCTAATTTAAGCGTTTGCTTCTGCTAACAGTTTTTTACCTTTTTCAATAGCATCTTCAATGCTGCCTACCAGGTTAAAGGAAGCTTCAGGATATTCATCCACTTCGCCGTCCATAATCATGTTAAAGCCTTTGATAGTGTCTTTAATATCTACCAATACACCTTTTAAGCCGGTAAACTGTTCGGCTACGTGGAAAGGCTGAGACAGGAAACGCTGTACACGGCGTGCACGTGATACCACCAGCTTATCTTCTTCAGAAAGCTCGTCCATACCCAAAATAGCAATGATATCCTGCAGTTCTTTGTAACGCTGTAAAGTTTCTTTTACACGCTGTGCAGTGTTATAGTGCTCGTCGCCCAGTACAGTAGGGCTCAGGATACGTGAGGTAGAATCCAGAGGGTCAACCGCAGGGTAGATACCCAACTCAGCAATTTTACGCGAAAGTACCGTAGTGGCATCAAGGTGGGCGAAAGTAGTGGCCGGCGCAGGGTCGGTCAAGTCATCCGCAGGTACATATACCGCCTGTACCGAAGTGATGGAACCGCGTTTAGTGGAAGTAATACGTTCCTGCATCATACCCATCTCGGTAGCCAAAGTAGGCTGGTAACCTACGGCTGAAGGCATGCGGCCCAACAGCGCCGATACTTCAGAACCGGCCTGGGTAAAGCGGAAAATATTGTCGATAAAGAACAGGATGTCGCGGCCTTTGCCTTCGGCGTCACCATCGCGGAAGTATTCGGCAATGGTTAAACCCGACAGGGCTACACGGGCGCGGGCACCCGGAGGTTCGTTCATCTGGCCGAACACAAAGGTTGCTTTGGATTCTTTTAGATCGTCTTTGTTAACCTTCGACAAATCCCAGCCTCCTTTTTCCATGGAGTGCATAAACTCATCACCGTATTTGATGATGCCCGACTCCAGCATTTCGCGCAGCAGGTCATTACCTTCGCGGGTACGCTCACCCACACCGGCAAATACCGATAAACCGGAATATGCTTTAGCGATATTATTGATCAGTTCCTGAATCAATACCGTTTTGCCTACGCCGGCGCCACCAAATAAACCGATTTTACCACCTTTGGCATAAGGCTCCAAAAGGTCGATTACTTTAATACCAGTAAACAGTACTTCAGTTTCAGTGGAAAGATCTTCAAACCGGGGAGGGGTAGCGTGAATGGGGCGACCATTGATGGTATCCAGTTGCTCGATACCGTCAATTGCCTGACCTACAACGTTAAATACACGGCCTTTGATATCGTCACCAACCGGCATACGGATAGGCGATTCCAAATCGGTAACCGGCATACCGCGCAGTAAGCCGTCGGTTGAGTCCATGGCGATAGCACGCACACGGTCTTCACCTAAATGCTGCTGCACTTCCAATACAATTTTTTGCCCGTTATCTTTTGTGATTTGCAACGCATCATAAATTCTCGGAAGGTGCGCATCATCGCTAAAGCTAACGTCAACTACCGGACCAATGATTTGAGATATTTTTCCAATGTTTGGCATATATAACCTGGTATGTTTAAATAAATTATCTTTAAAAAGTGCCTTGTGATAAACCGCACTGTTTCAGAGGCGCAAAGATAAAGTTTTTTGCTGAACTGTAATAGCTTAGGAAAGATTTTTGTCTGGTTAAAAGTTGTAAATCGGAACTTTTTATACCGCTTTCCAAAAAAATAATAAATCTCAAATAGCCATTTCAGGTAACTGCCCTATCCGGGCTATAACATCGTTTATTGTTTTAGCGTAAACGTGTCTGTTGAACACCGGCAGGCAACGGGCGGTGCATCAGCCAACCTTCAAACCTTGTTTCGGGCGTATGTATGCCTGATACTTTTATTCCGTAAACCGGGATAACTGATCACAGCGGATACATTAATAAAGCACATTTTAATTGCATGAAACATTTGTACAAATACATTTATTTTACCGCAGCAGGCTTGCTGCTTTTCTCCTGTAAGCGCGAGGTGGCGATACCTGTAACCAGCCGCGGTGCAGCTGATTTTACCCGGTATATAGCCGTAGGCAACTCACTGAGTGCAGGTTATGCCGATGGCGGTTTATACCTGGCCGGTCAGCAAACTTCATTCCCCGCTATTATTGCCCAGCAACTGCAAAAAGTGGGCGGCGGTCCGTTTACACAATCATTATTCAGTACCAGCCAGGCCAACGGCTCGGGCTATCTGAAGCTTACCGGCTTTGCTGCTGATGGCAGCCCGGTAACGGCCAATGTTACCGATCATCTGGCCATCAGGGGGCAAACAAAACTGCCCGGGGGCGGAAGCACAAACTTATACACCAAATACAGCGGTGATTTAAATAACTATGCCGTACCAGGTATTAAACTAAAAAACGTTTACGACCAGGCCTACGGTAATTATAACGGCTACTTTGAGCGTTTGCTGCCGAATGATGCACCAAACAACAAAACCTCCTACATGGACTTTGTAACTGCCAAGCCTTATACTTTCTTTACCGACTGGCTGGGCGATAATGATGCCTTGCTGTATGCCACCTCGGGCGGTGAAACTGATACCTTAACCAACAAGCTGATTTTTGACCAGCTGTATACCGCCTCTCTGGCACAGCTCACCCTTGCAGGGCAAAAAGGCGCGGTAGCTACCATTCCTGACGTAACGGCTATCCCTTATTTTAATACGGTAACGGTAGCCGGTATTATGGCAACGGTAAAAAAAGCAACCCCTACGTTCACCGGGTCACTGTATGTAACGGCCAGAACTACGGCCGACCCCAATATTATTGCTTATGCCGGTCGCCCGGCTACGGCCAAAGATTTGTTCATCCTGACTTTCCCTGCCAGCATGATAGGGCAGCTGGTATCTACGCCTTATGGTAAGCTGCCTTACGGTTTAACGCAGTATACGCCGGTTGACAAAAAATATGTACTGGATCAAAATGAAGTAGCTTTAACCCGGGATTGCATTACCTCCTACAATATTACCATTAAGGCGACAGCGGCCGCAAAAAATCTGGCTGTGTTTGATGCATATACATTTTTAAACGATGTTAACGCCAATGGCTTAACCGAAAACGGTGTAACGGTTACCTCCAAATACATTACCGGTGGTTTGTTTTCACTGGATGGCGTGCATTTAACGCCGCGCGGATATGCTATTCTGGCCAATGAATTTATAAAGGTTATCAATGCCAAATACAGCTCCAGTATTCCGCTGGTTAATATTTCCGGCTATGATGGCGTAAAGCTTCCTTAAACTGCGCTTCAAAACCGGAGTCAACCCTCTAATTATATATACAATCAAAAGTCTGTCCGCTTACAGGGGCAGGCTTTTTTGTTTTCAAGGGTCCGGATGAAGCTATAAGTTATTGTCTGATAATAATTTATTTCAGCTTCGACAAATCAAGCACTATTTTGCCTTTGTGCTGGCTGCTTTCCATCAGGCGGTGGGCACCTGCAGCATCATAAACGTTAAATACCTTCTCAATCACCGGCTTTATCTGGCCCGATGCCAGCAGAGGCCACACCTGCTCCTCTAACCCTTTGGCAACAGTGCCTTTAAATGCCGCGTCGCGGGCACGCAGGGTAGAGCCGGTAATGGTAAGCCGTTTACGCATCACCAAAGCCAAATCAACCATTACATCCTTACCTTTCGAAGTATTGATCATCACCAGGCGGCCATCTTCGGCCAGCGAGTTAAGATTCGGGCGAAAGTAGTCGCCGCCAATCATATCCAAAATTACATGTACACCTTTTTGATGAGTAAGGGTAGCAATTTCCTGCTCAAAATTTTGGGCGTTGTAATTAATGGCTTTAGCTGCACCCAGTTTTTCACAAAAGCGACATTTCTCATCGCTGCCGGCAGTGACATAAACGGTGCTGCCCAAAGCAACCGCCAACTGAATGGCTGTTACCCCGATGCCGCTGCTGCCGCCATGTACCAGCAGGCTTTCGCCCTGCTTAAGGCCGGCCCGCTGAAATACATTGCTCCACACCGTAAAAAATGTTTCAGGCAGTGAGGCCGCTTCTTCAAAGCTCAGGTTTTTTAAACGGGGCAGGCACTGCTCTTCGGGGGCTACGCAATACTCCGCATATCCGCCGCCGCTTACCAGGGCGCACACCTCGTCGCCCACTTTCCAGCGGGTTACGCCGTCGCCCACACGCGCTATAATTCCGGCCACTTCCAGTCCGGGTATATTTTGCGGCGCGTTTGCAGGTGGCGGGTAGTTACCTTTGCGCTGCGCCACATCCGGCCGGTTTACTCCTGCGGCTTCCACTTTTATTAACACCTCGCCGGTATCCGGGTAAGGTGAGTCGCATTCCGACATTTTTAAAACTTCAGGTCCGCCTGGCTGGGTAATCGTAATCGCTTTCATGAGTGTATTCTGGCTCAATAACGGTAAGGTAAACCATTATGTTTTTAAGAATGAAAGCAACATGTCAATACACGTGCGAACACGTATGCAACTGCTGGCTTCAATAATTTACTGCCTTGTAACATTGCATTGTAAAAAAGGCGGTACAGCTTTCGGGCATTCAATAAATGTGTTTGCTTTGTGGCCTCATATTCATTTATCTGTTATGGCAATAGAAACCGGTCAGCAAGCACCAAAATTTACCTTAGTATCGTCCGAACTCAAAGAAGTGGCTTTGGATGATTTTAAAGGCCGTAAGGTAATTATTCACTTTTTTCCGATGGCCTTTACCGGCGTTTGTACCACCCAATTGTGCACCATGCGCGATAATTTGAGCTATTATGAAAACCTGAATGCACAGGTGCTGGGTATTTCTGTCGACTCGCCGTTTACCCTGGCCAAGTTTAAGGAGGAAAATAATTACCAGTTTCCGTTGCTGTCTGATTTTAACAAAACGGTGTCTGCGGCCTATGAGGCGTTATACGATGAGTTTTTTATGGGCATGAAAGGCGTATCAAAAAGAGCAGCTTTTGTGTTGGATGAAGACCAGAAAGTGCTTTATGCCGAGGTGCTGGAATCGGCCGGAGACCTGCCCGACTTTAATGCCATTGAGCAGGCGGTGAAGTAATTTCAAAAAAAATTATAAGATTAAAAAGAAGTGTATATCTTTGCAGCTCATTAGAGCAAGCACTCATAGCTTAATTGGATAGAGCACCTGACTACGGATCAGGAGGTTAGGGGTTCGACTCCCTTTGAGTGCACGAAAGCCGCTTTTCTTTACAGAAAGCGGCTTTTTTGTTTTCTCTTCTGTGAAAGATATTCTTAGATCAAGAAATGCAAAGCGTTGTCATAAGTCCCGGAGTAAATAATACGATAAACAGGTGTTGCGATGTGATTTTATCCCGATACAGACTTTAATACAAAGGCCCGCATGAATAGCGGGCCTTTGTATTAATCAATCCTGAGCAGCATTAAGACTATCAATGCTTCGCAAGAGTTTTACTGATCGGAGTCCATGTGGTATCTACCTTAACAGTAGTGGTAAGGTTGCTTTTATTCATATAACCCTCAAAAGTGTAATGCGTTCCGGCTTTAATGGTGTCTTGTGTACTAAAAAGGGTCTTTGTATAAGGCTGTGGGGTACTGTTATCCGGCCCTGGAGGAAACGTTTCTTCTATCTGGTAGTTGCTATTGGTGCGCGCTAATACCCCAGGCCATACAATCTGGTAAAATGTACAGTCAGCAACGTCCTGATCAGCGGTAAAGAAGCCGTACGCAAGGGAAGGTTGAAGAACATCGTCTGCTCCCTGATCAAGCAAATTCAAGCCGTTGGTTACACTCTGGTGCAGGAAATTCATATCGCTTTGTGGCTGAATGCCGTGTATAATAACGTTGATTGTGCTGGCTGCACGTGTCAGGGTAACGCTTTGGCTACTCGCCGCTGTAATGGACAGCGTTTGCGCTGTAGTGTACAAGTCGGTA
>CAXTCH010000197.1:0-6689 GCA_964241945.1 uncultured Mucilaginibacter sp. | reverse complement strand
GCAACCACGGCTTCTTCCTGAACCTGAACGAAGCTTTTTAAGTTACTCATTGCCAGTGCCTGTCTTACGGGTTGGCCCAAAAAAGAAAAACCCCGGCCTTGCGCCAGGGTGTACCATTTTTCTAATTAAGCTAAACACGAGAATAAAACTATTCGTAATGTGTTTCAAATATACACCCGGCAACCTACCATTATATACGTAATACTACTCGGTTTTTTTTTCGCGTACAACTACCTGATACCCAAAACCTTTTGTAATAAACCTGTTACGTTATAATTTTATAGCTACCGGCTATACGCTGTAAAAACTATGGCGCGTTTCGTGTGTTCTATTAATCCTGATAAACCGCTAAATCCTTCAAAATCTTATGAATAAATTTACTTTACTCATTGCTTTACTGGGTAGCTTATGCCTGTTTTCGTGTAAAAAAGAGCATAACGCCGCACCTGGTACCACTACAACTACCTCAGGTTCGGGCAAACTGTACCCGGTATCCTTCAACGTATCTGCCGATTTTACGCAGAGCATCACCACTATTCATAGCCTGGCCGCCAAAGGCACGGGCCGTGTACTGGCTACTTCGCAGGATAGTTTAAAGCAAAACATACAAGTATTGAGCTATTATCTGTTCGACGTGAACGGAAAACTGCTTCATAAAATTACGCAAAACGCCGGTGATGCCAATTTTGGCAGTATCCTCGACACAGTGGCCACCGGCACTTATACCGCAGTGCTGTTTGGCTCGGCTGACGCACCCAGTTTGTATTATGATGGGTATAATGGGGGCGGAACCAGCACTTATGCCAGTTTGCTTTCTAATCAGGGTCCCAATGTGGTAACTTACTTTCAAAATTTTGGCATTGGTGTTACCGACTGGACACATGCTTATGCAAAACAGTACAATTTAGTAGTAGGCACCACCAATCAGCAGCAAAAGTTAGTGCTTGAGCCTCTTGGGGCACAACTGGAGGTTGATATATTAGATTCCATACCTGCATCGGTAAACCAGATCAATCTCAAATATTCATACAACGAAATTTATAAATTTTCACCCTCATCAAGTGTGGTCAATCTTAATACTCCGGGTTACAACTCTAACTATGTGATTGGCACCACAGGTTCCCGAAGCCCCGGTTATAAGTTTTCATATCCTAATCTGATGGCCAATCCGGGTCATCCGGATACGACGACGATCAGTTTAATTGCCTATAAAAAAGTTCCTTTAGGAAGTGGCATTAATGCTACCTATGAAACTATAATTCCGAAGGTCACCTTAATGACCGGTAAAAAGACCGTATTGTCGGGCTATTTGTTTCAAACCAATAATAAAGGCAACGGCTTTACGGTAAGTACCCAACCTTTGGGTGGCACTTCCGCTACCTTTACTTTCTAACAAGTATTGTTTAATTAATTTAAAGTACCTAATCCACCCAACAGATATAAAAGCGTTATGAAAACACTTACCTATTATAGTGCCTTATTGCTTTGCCTGCTTTGCTTTTCGTGCAAAAAAGAGCATAGCCAAACCTCTTCAATTACCCCTTCAGAAAAATTATATCCGGTAACTTTTTCTTTAGCCTCGTTTAACCAAACCGTACATGCTTTACACCAAGCTTCAACCGGCGCCAGGGTGTTAAGTGCAGCTACTTTGAAAGACAGTATTGATGTGCTTTATTATTATGTATATAATCCTACTACCATGTATATCGTGCGCCGGCTGTCGCAAAACTCCAGCCAAGCTAACTTTGGGACTATAAAGGACAGCATTGCAGCCGGAACATATAATATACTTATTGCCGCCGGAAAAAGCGGGCTGTATAGCTATCCTACGCAAGACGGAGCATTTGGAAAGCATTCCTTAGCTGATATTTACTTTAATTATCAGGCCGATACTGCTTATAATCTACCCCCGGCACCATGGAAGGACGTTTTCTTTAAAATGCTAACAGTTACCGTACCTGCGGCAGTTAACCAGCAGGTATCATTAGACCGTATTGTTGCCCAACTGCAGGTAGATATTACAGATAGCATTCCCTCTAATGCAGCTAAGTTAGATGTAGTAATCAGCAACGATGCTATCAGTACTTATTATGGTCAGAATCCAACTGTCAATCCTGGTATAAGCAGTTTTCCGTATAGCCCGGTGTACAGTGTTCCGGTTACTGCCGCTATGGTTAATAAAACCAATACAATACTTACCACTTATACCATGAATACATTTACGCCATTTAACGTAACACTTAATGCGTATGATGCTTTAAACAAGCGAATTGCTACCAAAACAGTAGTTAATGTAACCTGTAAACAAAACATGCGCACACTGCTTACCGGTAAGCTGTTTAATGCCAATACTACTGTAGGCATTGGCGTAGGTACCAATGTAGTACCGGTAACTACGGTTAACAGCAGCTTTTAAACGCAAGGCACATAATCTTACACTTATAAAGGGAAGACTATTACATTAAATAGCCTTCCCTTTTTTCTTGCACACCTTTACCTATCTTTCCTATATTTAGGCCCAATCCTGATGCCTGATGAAAATTAAATCTTTGTTGATGGGCTTGTGCCTGGCCCGGGCTTTGACTGCCGGTGCACAGCCGGCGGTAAGCTATGTAGCCAACCGCACACCGCTGCGCCAAAACCCGTATATCCAGCTGCCTTTGGGCGCCATACAGCCGCAAGGCTGGCTTAGGGAGATGCTCATCCGCCAAAAAAACGGCGCTACGGGCAACCTCGATAAGCTGTATCCGCTGGTGATGGGCGTACGCAACGGCTGGCGCGGCGGCAACGGCGACCAATGGGAACGCGGCCCCTACTGGCTGGACGGGCTGGTACCGCTGGCTTATATCTTGCATGACCAAACCCTCATCAACAAATTTAAGCCTTTTATTGAGTGGACGCTGAACAGCCAGCAGCCCGACGGCTATTTTGGCCCGGCCAAGGATTATCCATACGAGGCCGGTGTGCAGCGCGATAACAGTCACGACTGGTGGCCTAAAATGGTAATGCTCAAAGTGCTGCAGCAATACTACGAGGCCACGCAGGATAAGCGGGTCATCAAGCTGATGACCAACTACTTCCGTTACCAGCTGAAAGAACTGCCGCAGCACCCCTTAGACCACTGGACCTTTTGGGCCCGCTACCGCGGCGGCGATAACCTGATGGTGGTATACTGGCTCTATAACCTCACCGGCGACAAGTTTCTGCTCGATTTAGGCGACCTTATCCACAAGCAAACTTTTGATTATACCAACGCTTTTTTGAACACTGACTTGCTGGCGCAGAATGGCAGCATTCATGGGGTAAACCTGGCCGAGGGGATGAAGGACCCTATTATTTATTATCAGCATCACCCTGAAGCCCAATATTTGAATGCCACTGTAAAAAGCTACCAGGATTTGCGTAAGTATGATGAAACCGCCAACGGAATGTTCGGCGGCGATGAAGCCCTGCACGGCAACAACCCCACCCAGGGATCGGAATTGTGCAGCGCTGTGGAACTGATGTTTACGCTGGAGAACACCCTGCAAATTACCGGCAGCGTAGATTACGCCGACCACCTGGAGCGCATTGCCTTTAACACGCTGCCTACCCAGATATCCGACGATTTTATGCAGCGCCAGTATTTTCAGCAAGCCAACCAGGTAATGCTTACCCGCCACGACCGCAATTTTGACGTGAACCACGATGGCACCGACCTTTGCTACGGCCTGCTTACCGGCTACGCCTGCTGCACTTCCAACATGCACCAGGGCTGGCCTAAGTTCGCTCAAAACCTGTGGTATGCTACGCCCGACCGGGGGCTGGCCGCATTACTGTATTCGCCCAGCAAGGTAAAAGCTTATGTAGCCGGCGGCACGGAGGTTATGTTTAATGAAGAAACCAATTATCCTTTTGATGAAACGGTGAAGTTTACGCTCAGCACCGGCAAAAAGGCAAAAGCGGTTGCCTTTCCTTTCAGTTTACGGGTGCCGCAATGGTGTACCCGGGCTACCGTAAAAATTAACGGTAAGGAAGAAAAGCAGGGCGCTGCCGGCGAAACCATCCGCATAGAGCGCCAATGGCATACCGGCGATGTGGTAGAACTAAGTTTACCTATGCATATTGCCAAAAGCCACTGGACGGAAAATACAGTAGCAATTGAGCGCGGCCCCGTGGTATATGCCTTAAAAATGGGCGAGCAAACCCAGCAGGTACACAACACCCTGGACACCCTTGATTATGGCACTTCTTACTTTAACGTACTGCCTGCCACGCCCTGGAATTATGGCCTGATAGAAACACCCGACAATAAGCTGAACCAGCAATACCAGTTTAAAACCACCGGTAAAGTGGCCGGCTATCCCTGGAATTTGCAAAACGCCCCGGTAATCATCACTACCAAAGCCAAACGCATACCCCAGTGGCAGTTGTATGATGACATGACCGGTCCGCTGCCTTACATGGGCGGCTTTGGTTTCCGCGTTGGCCCGGAAGAAGAAATTACGCTGGTGCCTTACGGCTGTACACAGCTGCGGATAACAGAATTTCCGCAGGTGCCCGCCAAATAGACAGCAGCTTGTAAAAACAAAGGCAGGGTGGTGCATAGCTATTGCTTCTGCCCTATCTTTGTTACTTATATTAATCTATTGCCCCATGGAAGAGACCATCATACACAAAGCTGATACCCGCGGCCTGGCCGATTTAGGCTGGCTGCAGGCACACCCTACGTTCAGCTTCGGCTCCTATTACAATCCGGAACGCATGGGCTTTGGCGCTTTGCGGGTATTGAATGATGATGTGATTGCCGGTGAGATGGGCTTTGGCGATCATCCGCACGATAATATGGAGATCATTACCATCCCGCTGGAAGGCGCACTGGCTCACCGGGACAGTTTGGGCAACGAAGCTATTATCCGTGCCGGCGAAGTGCAAGTAATGAGTGCAGGCACCGGCTTATACCATTCAGAATATAATGCTGAGGCAGACCAGCCGGTAAAAGCCCTGCAAATTTGGGTTTACCCCAACAAGCGCAACGTCGAGCCGCGGTACGACCAGGTAAAAGTAGATACCCGGGAGCGCAATGTGCTGCATCAGGTGCTGTCGCCTTATCCCGGCGGTCCCGGCGTTTGGATTTACCAGAATGCCTGGTTCAGCATGGGTACGTTTGATGAGGGAACGGAAACTGTTTATTCGCTCAGGCAAAAAGAAAACGGAGTGTACGTGTTCGTTATCAGCGGTTCGGTAATGGTAAACGGACAAACCCTGGCTGCACGTGATGGTATGGGTATACAGCATGCGTCTTTGCTCAGCCTGAAAGCCGGTACCGATGCTGAAGTGCTGCTGATGGAAATACCCATGACCTATTAAGGCTTTTACCTATGGATAAAACTATAAACATATTATCGGTTTGCACGCACGAGGGCATCCAGGCTACCATTTTGAGGCTGCTGCACAGCCATAACCCGCAGTGGCATGCCACCGGTGCCGAAAGCGCGGAGGAGGCGATCCGGCTGGGCAATATTACCAATTACGATGTTATCCTGCTGGGCAACGGCTTAACTGAACACGAAGAAGAAGAACTGACCCGTAACTTTATCACCCAACTGCACCCGGTAAAAGTCATCAAACATTATGGCGGCGGCAGCGGCCTGCTGTTTGGCGAAATATATCAGGCGCTGGGTAATTGAGCAGATTATGAAGCCCTTTCATTAGATCAATAGGCTTATTGCATAAAAAAGGCTTACCGTATTACAGTAAGCCTTTTTTTATGTGATATAATATACTGTCAATATCCGGGGTTTTGCTTCAAATTCGGATTAGCAGTAATATCCTGGAAAGGTATAGGAAATACTAATTTAGGCGAGTTATAATCCAAGCCACCTATTTTGTTGGTAGTAATTGCACCCGTTGCAGGATCAATGGCACCTTGTAAACGTTTGGCATCATGCAAAAAGAATCCTTCAAACGCCAGTTCGTGCACACGCTCGGCCAGTATATTGTTAATGGAAACAGAAGTTCGCGGCGCTAAACCGGCCCGCGCCCTGATGGTGTTGATATCACTTAGTGGTGTAGCCCCAACAGCAGATGATTTACGGAAATTGGATTCAGCTCTGATCAGGTACATTTCTGCTAACCTGACTACATGTACGTTACCGTACAAATTATCATATTTATCAACGCGTAAAACGCCGTCCGGGTCATTATCATATACTGCTAAACGTGCATCATTGGGTTCAAAGGTATCTAAAAAAGTATTCCTTAAAATAATATCACCCCTACCTGAAAAATAAGATGAAGCATAAAAAGTATTTAGATAATTAGACCCTTGCTGACTGGTTACCTGAAGAGCAAAAATATCTTCTGAAGTATTATCTATATGCGCCGGAGCACTTACAGGATAGGAAAACTCAGTTGCATAATCAACAAGCTTATACGTGCCGGAGCTGATTACTTTATTTGCCTCAACAGCTGCATTTACATAATCACCCTGTTGCAGATATAACCTTGCCAGGATGGCAGATGCAGCTGATGTGCTGGCATAAGCAGCGCTTCCGGAAGAAAGCCTTTTTTCTGCATCAGTTAAATCAGCTATGGCCTGCTTATATACCTGGGCTACGGTAGCACGTGATACATAGGAAGAAGAACTGATTACTGTGGTAGGCGTTAAAATAATCGTCAACTGTTCTGCTGCCAGCTTGGTATCCCGC
>CAXTCH010000196.1:0-6707 GCA_964241945.1 uncultured Mucilaginibacter sp. | reverse complement strand
ACCCTAGGGCTAATTGGTTTTTTCCGTATTTAAGCCTGGCCATTTCTCAGCAATATTTATGGGCCGCATTGGCTGCTGGTGGGGCTTACCGTGGATATTGCGCTTGTTGGGATTGTACTTTGGGGTTCACTGGCGGGTTCTATGCTGCCACTGCTGTTAAAAAGAGTAGGGCTCGATCCGGCTACTTCATCAGCGCCGTTCGTGGCTACCTTAGTTGACGTTACCGGGCTCATTATTTATTTCAGTATCGCTGTATTCATTATGAGGATATGATTAATAAGATCGCTTTATTTTAAGGAGTTTGTTTAGAGTTGGCTCTTCTTTACCTAAGTATTTTAAGTCTAAATTTTTCCTAAATTCACTAAAGTTTTTATAATAATGTTCATATACTGTAAACAGAGGCTTATTCTTTTTATCAAAAAAAACAAGCCTGTAACCACTCCAAATACTATCTTTGTAGCCGCCCAGATTCTTAAATAGAAAAATACGCTTTCTCCTGAAAATTATATTAGTGACACTGATCGACGCATTTGTTACTTCAATCTCGTTAATGTCTGTCAAAATTTTGCTCCATACTAAGTACACACCAGCTAATATTACTATAAGGAAGTAAATCATCCAAAACGGATGTTTGTTTATAGTTAGTGCCGTACCAGTAATAAATAAATAAGGCATAAGCAATGCGGGTACGGCTAAAATGAGTTGTAGTCCAAATTGTCCAAGATATTTGAACTTTAATTTCATTGTTTAATCATTATTTAATGGAAAACTTAGTATATAGCAAATAATTAAATTTGATAAAGCAGAGTAAACAGTAAAGCCCAGCTCTTGCAGCCGGGCTTTACTGTTTTTCTTTATGACGGGGTATAGGACTAAATGTCGAATGAAAAATCTTCATCTGCGGTAACACGGTTGCTTTCGGCATGCTCGCTAAACTCGTATCGTTTTTCGGCTACTTCCTGATGCTCCTTAATGTAATCTACAGTGCTTTTCAAACCTTCGGCAAACTTTTCAAAATCTTCTTTATACAAAAAAATCTTATGCTTAATAAAAGACCCGTCCTCCAGGCGTTTTTTACTCTCTGTGATCGTGATATAATAATCGTTCGATCTGGTAGCTTTCACATCAAAAAAATAAGTGCGCTTACCCGCCCTTACTTTTTTGGAAAAGACTTCATCCCGTTCTCTGTTTTCAAAATCTCCCATTTTTTCCGTGTTGCTTAGTTTGATTGGCATAAATATATATATAAATATTTATAGTGCAAATGCCAATGATATTATTATCAAATTTTTATAAACAATTATTGTGCTGCCTTGTAAATGTTGTTTTAAAAGCAACCTACAAACTCTCCTGTTCTTCCAGCAACTGCTTTTCGTATAAATCAGCGTATAAGCCTTTTAACTCCATTAAGTTGTTATGGTTACCCTGCTCTGCTATTCTGCCTTCGTCCATCACCAATATGTAATCGGCATTCTTTATAGTTGATATACGGTGTGCTATTATAATACTGGTTTTACCCTGCATAATACGCCCGAGGTTGCCTAATATCTCTTCCTCCGTACGGGTGTCAACCGCCGACAGGCAGTCGTCAAATATTAGTATCTGCGGCTGTTTAATAATAGCCCTTGCTATAGATACCCGTTGCTTCTGCCCGCCCGAAAGCGTGATGCCCCGCTCGCCGATCATCGTTTTAAAGCCATTTTCAAATTCAACAATGTTTTGGTACACGGCTGCATCGCGCGCCGCCTGTTCCACTCGTGGCATATCTAATACGTCGGCACTGAAGGCAATATTGTTGGCAATGGTGTCAGAAAACAAAAAAACCTCCTGCGGTACAAAGCCTAACTGCGAACGGTAGCTGTTTAAATTTATAGCCGGCAGCGGGTTGCCGTCAATAGTAATTTCGCCCCCGGTACAATCATACATCCGCATTAGCAGGTTGGCAATGGTAGACTTACCCGAGCCTGTACGCCCGATAATTGCCAGCATCTGCCCAGGTTGTACCGAAAAACTTACCGACTGCAAAGCTTTTATACCGGTATCAGGATAAGTAAAGCTTACGTTATTAAAAGTTACCTGCCCGGTTACGCCGTGCGGCTCACCGGTAGGCGAAATGATGTCAGGCTGCTCATGCAAAAATTCATTGATGCGCTTTTGCGAGGCCGCAGCACGCTGAATAAGCGAAGTTACCCAGCCTAATGACAGTACCGGGAAAGTAAGCTGGTTGAGGTAAACAATAAATTCGGCAATATTACCCGAAGTAATAGTGCCTTTCATTACCTCTATCCCGCCTATGTAAATGGTAAGCGTAATACTTAATCCCACCAAAAGCAGCATCATGGGGTAAAACAGGGCCTGTACCCGCACCAGCTCCATTGAATGCGTTTTATAGCTCTCACTTTCGGCCTCAAATTTTTTATTGATGAAGGCCTCGCGTACATAGGATTTAATGACCCGTATGCCCGATATATTTTCCTGCACAAAGCTGGACAACGACGACAGCCGCTCCTGGATGCGCTCGCTGCGGTAATTGATAATGTTGTTTACGTAATAGATACTTACCACCAGTATAGGCAGAGGCAGCAAAGAAAACACAGCCAGCCGAACGTTTACGGTAATCATGGCATATACTACCAAAATAAACAGCACAATGGTATTGATGGCATACATGATGCCCGGCCCCAAGTACATACGTACACGGCTTACATCTTCAGTAGCACGATTCATCAGATCGCCGGTGTTATGGCGACGGTAAAAGGCCAATGAAAGTTCCTGATAATGGCCATACACCTCATTTTTTAAATCGTACTCAATATGGCGCGACATCAGGATAATAGTTTGCCGCATAAAGAACAGGAACAGGCCGCGAAGCAGAGACAACAACAATACCAATGCACCAAAAAGCAGCAAACTGGAGCCGAATATCTGATAAATAATCTGCTGCCGGTCAAAGCCGTTAAACAGGCGGTACAACTGTATATTTTCGGTGACCAGGTTAAATGAAATACGAATTACCTGCGCAGGCAACACACTAAAAATGTTAGAGATCACAACGAAGATGATGCCCGGAATAAGCCGCCAGCGGTATTTGTAAAAGAACTTGTTTAAATAAGCTAAATGTTTCATCCTCGCAGGCAAAAGTACGTATTATGCCTCATTACGGATGTTGCATTTAACGGATTTTGTTATTGAAGTAAGGGAATGCTCCGATGAGTTATTCTATGTACGAAAAAGTACCGAAACTTTCGGGCCGGCTACTAAATGACCCGTTATTAACAAACAGACAGGCATTTTTTTATACCTTTGCGGAAAAATTGAGAATAATATTTGCAAACCGGGATTTAACCTGCACTGCAAATTAATTTTTTACAAAACTTTACTTGCTTAAATGTATTTGTATGGGTAAAAGCTTAACGGTTTAGCCAGCGGCTTGTACTACTTTCAACAAACAATTTAAACAATTTGATCACAACATCTACTAACGTTCTTATACATGTTAAATAGACGGCACCTACGAGTAAAAGTATTACAGACCTTGTACGCTTACCATCAATCGAGCGACAAAGACATTAAGCTGCATGAAAAAAACCTCTTAACCAGCGTTGACAAGGTTTATGAAATGTATATCTGGATGCTTTCGTTGATTAACGAAATTGTACAGTATGCAGACCGCGACGCTGAAGACAGAGCCCATAAGCACCTGCCTACAGCCGATGACCTGGCGCCCAACTTAAAAATAAAACAAAACCGGTTCATTACTTCCCTGCTGCAAAACAAGGAATACCAGGCTTCTGTTAAAAAGTATAAGATATCCTGGGATTTCGACCCGGAGCTGGCCAAGTCTCTGTTTACGATTCTTAAAAACTCGCCCGAATACAAAGATTATCTGCAAAAAACAGATGATACCCTACACTCGGATAAAGACATTATCAAATTTATATTCAAAAAAGTAGTTCTTAAATCTTCTCTTGCCGAACAGGTATTTGAAGACCGGTTCATTTTCTGGCCGGTAGATAAGGACGTACTGCAGGCACTGATTGCTAAAACTTTCAAGAACTTCTCATCCGATAATCCGCAGGAAAATAACCTGGCGGAAGTAACCGGCAACTGGGTAGAAGACCGCGAGTTTATTGTAAACCTGTTTGAAGAAAGCATTCGCTATAACAAAGAATATCAGGAGCTGATTAACGGCAAAACCCAAAACTGGGAACCTGAGCGTATTGCCATGATGGATACCTTATTAATGAAAATGGCTATTACGGAATTTATTAACTTTGCATCGGTACCGGTGAAAGTAACCATTAATGAATACCTCGAAATTGCCAAAGAGTTCAGTACGCCCAAAAGCAATTCGTTCATTAACGGGATACTGGATAAACTGTTGTCTGACTTAAAGGCAGCCAACCGTGTGCGTAAAACCGGCAGAGGACTAATTGAATAAAACCGTGATATGAAAAAGTTTTTGTTAATACTGGCATCGGCAGGCATACTGAGCGCCTGTAACCAAAGCAACGCAGGTACTGCCGGCAGCAACGCCGATACTAAAGTAAGTGCAGCTAACGCACCGTTAATGAAATTTAAAAATGCCATTCACGACTTTGGTAAAATCAAACCCGGCGATTTGGTGAGTTATGATTTTAATTTTACCAATACCGGCAAATCGCCTCTAATTATCACTGATGCCGTTGCCTCATGCGGCTGCACCAAACCCGAGTGGCCTAAAACACCAGTTCAGCCCGGCCAGGCCGGAGTTATTAAAGTAACGTTTAACAGCGCAGGCAAAATGGGTTTACAAGACAAGCAAATTACCATTACCGCCAACACCAACCCGGCCCAAAATGTAGTGCACCTGATTGGCGAAGTAACCACGAAATAATTTTATATTCAGACAAATGACAGCAACCATTTTTTTAATGCAGCCCGCAGCGCAAGGCGGCGGCGGTATAACGAGCTTTTTGCCGATTATACTGATTGTAGTAGTATTTTATTTCTTCATGATCCGCCCGCAGGTAAAGAAGCAAAAGGATCAGAAAAAATATGTGGATGACCTGAAAAAAGGTGACCGCGTAATAACCAGTTCGGGCATACACGGCAGAATATATGAAGTAGGCGATACATATTTTTTAGTGGAAATTGAAAACGGCCGAATCAAATTAGATAAAGCCGCTATTTCATTAGACGCCTCCAAAGCCTTAAATACACCGCCGGCTGTGGCCAAAAGCTAAGTCAGGTTTATATCATTCAGTGATGCCGTTCCGTTTGTATATAACAGAGCGGCATTTTACTTTTGTTTTAAGTAATACACCAAGTAATCATGCCCTTATTTAAACTCTCAGCAGCCGAAAAAAGAAAGGTATCGGTATTTAGTACCTGCCTGCTGCTGGCGGCAGCTGCATGGTTGCTTACCGGCTTAAGCAGCAATTATAACTTTAAAGCCAAAGGAGTGCTTACGTTTAAAAACACGCCTCAAATCCGGGCCTTTCACTCTTTACAATCCGACACAGTGGATATCACGCTGCAAGGTACAGGCTGGCAAATGGTGTTCAACAAACTGAAAAGCACCAACTTGTTTATTCCGGTTGATTTGCATACGCTGGATCATCAAAACTATGTGGTATTAAACAATCAGTTGCTTACTATTAATAACAGCAGGGAGGCGGGGCACCGCATCATTGCTATCGTTCCCGACACACTTTATTTTGATTTCACCAGGCGGATAAGCAAGAAAATACCGGTACAATTACTATCCAATATCAGCTACCAGCATCAGTTTGCTCCTTCGGATGAAATGGTAGTGAAACCTGCTGAAATTACCGTGAATGGCCCCGGCAACCTGATTGCCAATATAACCAGCTGGAAAACCGACTCGCTCAAACTATTCAATGTAAACGGGAGCATCGATATGCGGGTCAACCTGCAGCCCGTGCATCAGGGAAATTTAAGTATTTATCCTAAAACGGTACAAGTGCATATACCGGTGGATGAATTTACCGAAAAAACACTGGACATTCCGGTAAAGCTGGTCAACAATCCGAAGTACTACAAAGTAAAATTGTTCCCTCAAAAAGTTAAGGTTACTTTTATTACTTCGCTGAGCCGCTACAAAGAAACAGATGAGGACTTTTTTGAGGCTTCGGCCGATTTAAATCTTTGGGAGCAGCAAAAATTCAGTGTGTTACCGGTGAACTTAACACACATACCTGCATTTTGCAAAATTGTGCGTATTGAGCCCCGTAACGTTGATTTTATTATCAAAAAGTAATGCTGAAAATTGGAATCACCGGCAACATCGGCAGCGGCAAAACGACAGTCAGCCGTTTATTCGAACTATTGCGCCTCCCGGTATTTTATGCCGATGACGAAGCTAAAAAGGTAATGACCGCTGACCGGATACTTATTCAATCCATCCGGGAAACCTTTGGCAAAGAAGCTTATTTTGACGACGGCAGTTTAAACCGCAAATATCTGGCAGGTATTGTATTTAATGATGCCGGTAAACTGGCCCAACTCAACGCCCTTGTTCATCCGGCGGTATTCCGTGCATTTGATGCCTGGGTTTTACAATACCCCAAAGCGCCCTATGTTGTTAAAGAAGCCGCCCTGCTGTTTGAGAGCAGTTCATATCAATTATGCGATTATAATATCGTAGTTACCGCTCCTCTTCCCTTACGCCTGCAGCGGGTGGTACAACGCGACAGTATTACAAC
>CAXTCH010000195.1:0-6761 GCA_964241945.1 uncultured Mucilaginibacter sp. | reverse complement strand
GAAGTAATTAAAGCCGCAAAAGCCAAACAACTGACAGCCAAACTGCAGTCGGCCTTAAACGGTGCCGGCAGCCTGGATCAGGCTGCTCAAAAACTGGGTGTAAAAGTAAATCCGGTTCAAAACGTAGTATTGGCCAACCCGGTAATTCCGGGCAGCGATGTAGAGTACAAAGTAGTAGGTACCATCTTTGGTTCGCCTGTAAACAAAATATCTAAACCCATAGAAGGTGAGCACGGTGTGTATGCCTTTACTGTAGAAGGTTTTGTAAACCCTGCACCGTTGACTAATACAGCTACCGGGCGTACCCAATTGCTGCAAACCTTAATACAGCGTGCCGATAACCAGGCATTTGATGCACTGAAAGATAAGGCCAATGTAAAAGATTACCGCGCTAAATTCTTATAAGCGTAAATTAAAGTAATTTTGTATCCGGAAACAGCGTTAAACCTGTTTCCGGATTTTTATTTTCAGCGCTATGGATATTCAGGAAACGATTATTAATAAAGTGGCCCAGAGCAATTTAATTACGCTGGACCCCGCCTCATTTTATCCCGCAGGTGAACGGATAATTTATGATATCAAAGACAATCTGTACATGGGGTTGATTTTGCGCGAAAAAGATTTCCGTGAATTTGTAAAGCAGCACGATTGGTCGCAATACCAGGGGAAGAATGTAGGGCTTACCTGCACTGCTGATGCTATTGTGCCCGTGTGGGCTTATATGCTGCTGGCTAACCGCCTGGCGCCTTATGCCCGCGAAGTAGTATTCGGCAATGAGGAAGTACTGGAAACGGTACTGTTTGAAAAGGAAATGGCCAAGGCTGATTTTGAGCAGTACCGCGATCAGCGTATCGTACTGAAAGGCTGCGGCGATACCCCGGTGCCTCCATCGGCTTATGTAGAACTTACCAAACGCCTTACTCCGGTAGCCAAAAGCCTGATGTTTGGTGAACCTTGTTCAACCGTGCCTATTTACAAGCGTAAAGATTAAGCCGGAATGAGGCAAACCATCAGGTATATTATGCTATTAAGCGCCTTGTCCGGAGGTCTCCATACAACCTTTGCCCAGGAACTGGCAAAAAGAGCCGAACCTGCCTTCCAGGCCGGCGAACAGTTGAGTTACCGGTTAAAGTACGGCATCTTTACTGCGGCCGAGGCACACCTCAGGGTAGAAGAAGCAGATGAAAAATTTGATGGTCATTCTGCCTATCACATTATTGCCGACGGGCAGACGGCAGGTACCTTCGATGTGTTTTACAAGGTACGCAACCGCTACGAAACCTGGATTGATCAAAGTACCTTGCTGCCTTATGCCTACACCGAAAACCGGCACGAGGGCAATTACAAGCATACCGATAAAGTAACTTTTGACCACAGGGATAATAAAATCACGGCACATAAAGGCAGCTTTCCGTTAAACGGCAGGGTGTTCGATTTTCCATCAGCTTATTACTTTGCCCGCACTTTGGATGTATCGAAAATGCGTATCGGCGAAAAATTTGAACTGCAGTATTTTCTGGATGATGGTACCCACTCGCTGGGTATTACCTATTTGGGAAAAGAGAAAGTAAAATGCTCGCTGGGAACTTTTAATTGCTTAAAATTTAATCCTACAATTATCCCCGGTCATATTTTTAAGCAAAACAGCAAATTGTATTTGTGGATAACCGATGATGACAACCGTATACCGGTAAAAGCCCATGTAGAGGTAGTGGTGGGCAGCCTTACTATGGATTTAATTGCGGCCCGCGGCCTAAAATATCCGCTTAACCCTTTGAGTAAATAACGATATGATGATTGAGGTTGGTAATGTATTGGTACACGAGGATGTAGTGACCGAAAACTTTGTATGTAACCTGAACCGCTGCAAGGGAGCCTGCTGCCTCGAAGGCGATTCAGGCGCTCCGCTGAACCACAATGAGTTAAGTATTCTGAAAGAAATATATCCTAAGGTAAAGCCTTATATGACGGCTAAAGGCATAGCCACTATAGAGGACGCCGGCACACACGTAATTGATGATGATGGTGATTATACTACGCCCTGTGTAGATAAAAATAAAGAGTGTGCTTATGTAACCTGGGAGAACGGCATCACCAAGTGTGCAATTGAAAAAGCCTGGGAAAATGGCGACATCAGCTGGCGTAAGCCTGTTTCCTGCCATTTATATCCTATCCGTATAACAAACTACCCCGAGTTTGACGTATTACACTACGATCGCTGGCATATATGCAGCCCGGCCTGTGCCTTTGGCGACGAGCTGAAAGTACACGTGCACGAATTTTTGAAAGAGCCGCTGATCCGTAAATACGGTGAAGCCTGGTACCAGGAATTGGAAGAGGCCGTTGCCGCGATGTAACTTTTTGCTAATTTAGCCTCAGTTTGTACGCATACCTTCTAAAAATTACAATAGATTGAAAGGAATTATATTGGCCGGTGGTTCCGGTACCCGTTTGCACCCTTTAACGCTGGCGGTAAGCAAGCAATTGATGCCGGTTTACGATAAACCCATGATTTATTATCCGCTGTCGGTGCTGATGCTGGCCGGTATCCGCGAAATCCTGATTATCTCTACGCCGCATGATATGCCGCAGTTTCAAAAGCTGCTGGGTGATGGTGCGCGTATCGGCTGCCGCTTTGAATATGCCGTGCAGGAAAAGCCCGACGGACTGGCACAGGCTTTTGTAATCGGGGCCGATTTTATTGGTAACGATAAAGTAGCCCTGGTGCTGGGTGATAATATATTTTACGGCGATGGCTTGTCGCACCTGTTGCAGGAAAGCAGTGACCCCGACGGCGGAATTGTGTTCGCCTACCAGGTATCTGATCCCGAGCGTTACGGGGTAGTGGAGTTTGACGACCAGCGCCGGGTAATTTCTATTGAAGAAAAGCCAACAGAGCCTAAATCAGATTACGCCGTACCGGGATTATATTTTTATGATAACAGTGTGGTAGAAGTTGCCAGAGGCATACAGCCTTCGCCCCGGGGTGAGTACGAAATTACGGATATTAACAAAGCTTACCTGGAGCAGGGCAAGCTAAAAGTAGGTATTCTGAGCCGTGGCACAGCCTGGCTGGATACCGGTACCTTCAGCTCCTTAATGCAGGCCGGCCAGTTTGTGCAGGTAATTGAAGAAAGGCAAGGCATCAAGATAGCCTGTATCGAAGAAATTGCCTATCGTATGGGCTTTATTGATGATGAGCAACTGCAGGTGATAGCTGAGCCGCTGGTAAAAAGTGGCTACGGGCAGTTTTTACTAAAGCTGCTGAAGCGGAAAAAGGAGCCGATATAATCTCTTGTTCGCTTTGTATACAGTCAAAAATTAATAGTTTTGTTGAAATCACCGGATATCAGGTCCGGTAATAGTGCATGAAAAAAGCTTTAATCACAGGCATTACCGGCCAGGACGGTGCCTACCTGGCCGAGTTCTTATTAAAGAAAGGCTATGAAGTACATGGCCTCAAGCGCCGCAGTTCTCTGTTCAATACCGACCGTATCGATCACCTGTATCATGACCCGCATGAGCAGGGGGTGAAATTCCATCTGCATTACGGCGACCTTACCGATTCCACCAACCTGATTCGTATTGTTCAGGAAATACAACCCGACGAAATTTACAACCTCGGTGCGCAAAGCCATGTAAAAGTAAGCTTTGATACGCCCGAATATACCGCCAACGCCGATGGTATAGGCACCCTGCGTGTGCTGGAAGCCGTTCGTATTTTAGGACTGCAGCAAAAAACGCGCATTTACCAGGCCTCTACTTCCGAGCTTTATGGCTTGGTGCAGGCCGTGCCACAGTCTGAAACTACGCCTTTCTACCCACGTTCGCCGTACGCCGTAGCTAAGTTATATGGCTACTGGATTATTGTGAATTACCGCGAAGCCTATGGCATGTATGCCTGCAACGGCATCCTGTTCAACCACGAAAGCCCGGTGCGGGGCGAAACTTTTGTAACCCGCAAAATTACCCGGGCGGTAGCCCGCATAGCTTTGGGCTTACAAAGCTGCCTTTACGTAGGTAACCTGTCGGCACAGCGCGACTGGGGCCATGCCAAAGATTATGTAGAAGCCATGTGGCTGATGCTGCAGCAGGAGCAGCCGGAAGACTTTGTAATTGCTACCGGGGTTACCACAACTGTACGCGATTTTATCCGGCTGGCCTTTAATGAGGTGGGCATCGAAGTAGAATTCAGCGGCAGGGACGACCAGGAGCGCGGGGTAATTATTGATGTAGACCATGAGCGTTTAAAGAGTTTAGGTATTGATACTGACGCTATTAAATTCGGGCAAACCGTGGTTAAGGTAGATCCTAAATACTACCGGCCTACTGAGGTGGAATTGCTGATTGGTGATGCCACCAAAGCTTATCAGAAGCTGGGGTGGAAACCTAAGTATGATTTGCAGGCACTGGCAGCCGACATGGTAACCGCCGACCTGCATTTAATGCAAAAAGATGAGTACCTGCAAAAAGGCGGGTTCAATACGCTCAACTACTTTGAGTAACCAGACTACCAGTTTAACTTATTGCTTATGAAGAAGAGCTACTTACTCTTTTTACTGTGTTTTGTTTTCGCGGTTACCGTTAAAGCGCAAGCCATTTACCAGCCGTATTCCTACCAGTTTTACCAAAAGCTGAATAGTTCGCTGTATTCCACGCATACCGATCTGCACACTTCCATGAAGCCTGCATTTATGGACGACAGCATTTTATACCGGCGTTATGATTCCCTGATGAAGGCAGGGGTGGATAGTACCCGGCGCCGCAGCTGGGGTCACCGCAAGCTGTTTCAGGAGCATTTGATAGACGTTCGTCAGGGTAATGAGTATACCTTCTTTGCCGATTTTCTGCCCGATTTAACAGTGGGCCGCGATTTGTCGGGTAGCGCACGTATTAAAAACACCTGGCTGAATACCCGCGGATATCAGTTAGGCGGTACGGTAGGCAAAAACTTTTATTTCTACTCCAGCGGCTATGAAAATCAGGCTGTTTTTCCTGATTACATGACCACCTATATTAACCAGTTGGGCCAATTGTCCACCGTTAATGGAAAGCAAGTCAATCAGGGAGGAATTATTAATGGCCAGGCTTATGACCGTAGTTTTGGCAAGGATAAAAAAGATTGGTCATACATCACTGCCCTGATATCCTATACGCCGGTTAAGTACTTAAATATTACTTTAGGGCAGGATAAAAACTTTATTGGCGATGGTTACCGCTCCATGCTGTTATCTGACTATGCAGCGCCTTATCCGTTTCTGAAGCTGACCGCTACTTTGGGCAAGGTGCGCTACATGGCCATGTGGGCGTACATGACCGATCCGGCCGCTCCAAAATTTGATACGTATGGCAATGACCGCCGTAAATGGGGCGTGTTCCATTATTTAGACTGGAATGTAACCAACCGCCTGTCCTTAGGTTTCTTTGATGCCGTGGTATGGGCAGCATCTGATGATCAGGGCCATCCGCGCGGATTCGACTTTGAGTACGTAAACCCGATTATCTTCCTGCGGCCGGCTGAAGCTGCTGTGGGCTCTCCGGATAATGCGGTGATTGGCTTTAACGGCAAGTACAAAATTACAGATGGTATTACGGCTTACGGGCAATTTACCCTGGATGAATTTGAATCTAAAAACTTCTTTTCCAGCAATGGCAGTTCACGTAATAAATATGCCTATCAGCTGGGTTTCAGAGGTGCCAATTTATTTGGGGTACGCAATTTGAATTATCTGGCCGAATATAACGGCGCCAAGCCTTACACTTTTTCTGAAAGGGGGTCGGTAATCAATTACGCCGAAGAGGAGGAACCTTTGGCGCATCCCTGGGGCGCTAATTTCAGGGAAGTAGTAGGGTTGTTAAACTATACTTATCGCCGGTTTGATTTTTCGGGCGAAGTAGATTACGGCAATTATGGTTTAGATTATAATACGCTTAACTACGGTAAAAACCCATACCAGGATTATACTTTCCCGGCCAAAACTTTGGGTAATTACACCGGGCAGGGCCTAGTAACCAATATGGCCTATGTAGAAGGTAAAGTTGCCTACGTGCTGAACCCCAAATACAATTTACGCATAGAGCTGGGCGCCATATACCGCAACGAAAAAAACAATGTGTTTAATGACCGTACCCGCATGATTACCATTGGCCTGCGTAGCTCATTCCGCAATATTTACAATGACATCACCAGTGTAAGGAGCCATTAATCCGCCGGATGCATAGGAGTATAAACAAAGAAAGCAGTGCACGGTAGCACTGCTTTCTTTGTTTATGCTCGTTGCTTGTAGCTAAGGCCTGGCCACAATAGCCATATTGCTCATACCAAAGCGGCTGATTTCCATTACGGGCGTTTGCATAGCGGGAATATGGGAAGGTGAAAACAATATCACTTTGTTCTCATAACCAATCTGCACCTCTGCTCCCCAAACACTGAGCCGTCCGTTTTTTATTTCTACTTCTTTAAAAAACGAATAAGGGGCATAATTGAAAGTAAGTTCATCAACAAAGTAACTGGGGGCATAAAACTTAAGCATTTGGCAGGGTATGTTCAGCATCAAATACCGGCGTACCATTTGATGCATCAGTTCCAGTGTTTGATGAATGGTTTGCTGGTCTAATATCCTTACTTCCTCTTTAAAATTGATCATTTTCCCCTGTTTTATGTTACCTTTATTACCAACATTGTGTAGTTGTTTACGCAAGTAAATTGTAACAGGTTAGCCAATCAGCCAGTTTGACGAATAATTAATTTAAGGGATTAG
>CAXTCH010000194.1:0-6768 GCA_964241945.1 uncultured Mucilaginibacter sp. | reverse complement strand
GCCCAGTACTACAACAATACAAGCAATTTTCATGCGGCTGAACAAACGCTTGGCATCTCTCGACATCAGCAGCAATAAAGGCGCACAAAAGTTCAACACAATGTTTAACCAAAACCAGGGTTTAAATTGCGGTTCCCAGCGTTTGTAAAAGTATACAGACTCTTCAGGTATGTTGGCATACCAGGTAAGGAAGAACTGAGAGAACCAAAGGTAAGTCCAGAAGATAGAGATACCGAATACCAGCTTACCCAAATCGTGCAGGTGGTTTTCAGTGATCCATGACATGTATCCGGCTTCGCGCAGGTAAATTACTGTTAACGCAATAATCGCCAGGCCGCTTACAAACATTGCGGCAAGGTTATACCAGCCGAACATAGTAGAATACCAGTGTGCCTCGATAGACATAATGGAGCCGAAAGCAAAGATGGGAAAGGTGAAGCCAAAAATTACAAGAAAGATAGCCGAGTACTTGAAGCTTTTGTTATAATTAAACATCCCTCCTCTTTCGTCTTCATTAGTAGAAGCATTCACCAACACCCGGCCTAACACGCTGTATAAACCCAAAAACACGACCAGCATTATAAAGAATGAACCTTTATTCAGGAAAGCAGACTTTCCGGTTACGTCTTTATCATAATTAGGACTGTTGGGGTCTGTAACACCCGGTTTAGTCCAGGAGGCATACAGGTTAGGTTCAGTTACTGAAATTACTTTACCCTCTACCATTTTGTGTACAGTATGATTGGTAAACATACCGGCTGCAGCTACAATAATCATTATGGCGGCAGCAATCGGAAGTATTTTAGCAAATGCCTGCGGAATACGAATCAATGAAGCCGACCAGCCTGCCTGTGCCACAAACTGTAATGCACAAAACACCGCACCAAAAGCACAAATGCAGGTGAAGTAATAGCTCATGAGCAACAAGTTGGCAAAAGTGCGTTGCACCTGATAACCATGATCAATCACCAATCCGTACAAAATACCGATAATACCAACTCCGATAGCAATCAGGCTATAGGTTTTAGCTTTGCCGCCAAATTCAAATCTTTCTTCGATACTATGATTAGAAGTACTCATCAATTTTAATATTATAAAGTTTGTAAATGGTGAACATACATGATTACTTTCCAGCGCTCTTCAGGCGAAAGCTGTGATGCATAAGAACCCATAGCGTTTACACCATAAGTGATGGTATGATAAATTTTACCATCAGTAAGGTCTTTCATGGCGCCACCACGTGATGACTGGCCCTTTGAATAAGATGGCGGCGGCGGGTAACCGTGTTGTACCACCAGGCCATCGCCCTGCCCGTTCATACCATGGCAGGGAGAACAGAAGTGCTCAAACAGCACTTTACCTTCTGCATAGTTGCCCGGGGTTTGCTTAAGCACATTGTGCACCGCTAAACTGGCCTGTTCATAACCGTCCTTGGTATTCGGGTAGTCAAAACGGGCAAACCCTATCGGGGTAGTGCCCGGAGGCGGCAACTGCGCCGTTTTACCGTCTTTAAAGTTTGAATTCTTTTGGTCATACTCGGGTGCAATATGCGCATACATATTGGGGGCGTACTGCCATCCGGTACTTCTTTTATCTTTACATGAAGTAAACGCCAGTGTAGCGGCAATGCCAATGGCCATAGCGCCCATTAGTTTACTTTTATTCATAGCTAACATATTTTCTGTCGTTATGCTTTATTTCTACAGCTCCTGATTCTTTTAAAATCTTGGTAATGTCATCATGAGGAATATTGGTTTTTGCATTGATCGCGATGACAAAACGATCATCAGTAGCACGCAGGTCCATTACACGCGGCGTACGGCCCGGAAACAGGTGAGTAGCTGCATAAAAAGTAAACGTCATACCGAATGCAGTAAACAGAATAGTCCACTCAAAAGTAAAGGGCACAAAGTTAGGCATGGCAAAGTGCGGCTTGCCGCCAACGTTCATCGGCCAGTCATGCACCAAAGTATAGTACAAAATGCTGAAGATTACAGTGGCGCCCAGGCATCCGAAGCAAAATGCGGCATAACCCAAACGTGACTCTTTAACGCCCAGTTTATCCTCAATACCGTGAATAGGCATCGGGGTAAACACATCATAAATAGGAACGCTGTTTTTCTTCAGTTGATCAATCCCGTGCATCATTTCATCAGGATCGTCATATAGACCTAAAATATATTTTGTGCTGCTCATGATTTTATATCTTCATAGTCCGACAATTCAACGCTGTCAAACTTGGTTAATGCCTGCTTATAGTCTGCTACCTGTTCAGGGTCCAGGTGATGATGCTCCATCAATGCTTTCTTCGACTGCTCACTGGCGGTTTTTACCAGCAACTTAACTTCGGCCATGGCAATGGACGGCAATACACGGATAAACAACAGGAACAGGGTAAAGAACACACCGATCGAACCCACAAATACGCTTACGTCAACCCAGGTAGGGTAAAACATGGCCCAGCTTGACGGCACATAGTCGCGGTGTAACGAAGTAACAATAATTACAAAACGCTCAAACCACATACCTATGTTTACTACGATAGACAGTACCCATGACACCTGTATATTCGTGCGCAGGCGTTTAAACCAGAATAACTGCGGTGTAATTACGTTACAGGTCATCATGGTCCAGTAAGCCCACCAGTACGGGCCGGTTGCCCGGTTAATGAAGGCATACTGCTCATACTCCACCTGAGAGTAGTAAGCGATGAATAATTCTGTCAGATATGCCACACCCACGATAGAACCGGTAGTCATAATGATTTTATTCATCGACTCAATGTGGAACATAGTGATATAGTTTTCCAGACCCAATACCTTACGGGCAATCAGCAACAGCGTTTGCACCATGGCAAAGCCCGAAAAGATAGCACCCGCAACGAAGTAAGGAGGGAAAATGGTAGTATGCCATCCCGGTTCTAATGAAGTAGCAAAGTCAAAGGATACAATGGTGTGTACCGAAAGTACCAGCGGGGTTGAAATGCCTGCCAGAATTAGCGACACGGTTTCAAAACGCTGCCAGGTTTTAACAGAACCATTCCAACCGAATGACATTACCGAATAAATGCTGCGGCGTAAGCCTTTTGCACGGTCACGGATGGTGGCAATATCCGGTAACAAACCAGTGTACCAGAACACCAGCGATACGGAGAAGTAAGTGGAGATTGCAAACACGTCCATCATCAGGGCTGAGTTCCAGTTTACCCAAAGGGAGCCGTATTGATTAGGCAGCGGCAAGGTATAGTACGCTAACCAAGGGCGGCCCATGTGACCCAGAATGTAAGTAGCCGCACAAATAACCGCAAAAATCGTCATCGCTTCGGCAGAACGGTTGATGGAATTACGCCAATTTTGACGGAAGATTAATAATACCGCCGAGATCAGCGTTCCGGCGTGACCGATACCTACCCACCACACGAAACCGGTGATGTCCCAGGCCCAGCCTACGGTTTTGTTCAGGCCCCATTCGCCAACGCCGAACCAGAAGGTCCAGCTGATAGCGAACACCCACAACGTAGCACCTAAGCTGGCAATGATAAAGCCAATCCACCAGGCTTTGTTGGGCATATTTTCTACAGGGCTTAAAACCTCATTGGTAATCTGGGCATACGTAATGTTTTTGCCCGTAATTAACGGTTCCCTGATAATTGATTCACTGTGAGATGCCATAGTTTAATCGCTTTGTATAATTTAAGCCTCTGTTGCAGTTCTGTTTCTAACTTTTGCCTGGTAACCAATACCTGGTTTGGTATCTAATTCTTCAAGCACATAATATGTTCTTTCGCTGCTGATAGCTTTTGAAACTTCTGAGTTCGGGTCATTTGCATTACCAAAAATAATGGCGTTAGCAGGGCAGCTTTGCTGGCAGGCCACTTTAATTTCACCATCTTTCAGCGGGCGCTTTTCCATTTTTGCCTTTAACTTGCCTGCTTGGATGCGTTGTGCACACATCGAGCATTTTTCCATTACCCCACGGAAACGGGTAGTTACATCGGGGTTTAATACCAGCTCGGTGTAATCGTTTTGGATGTAGTTTTCAAAACGGGCATCGTTCCAGTAGTTAAACCAGTTGAAACGGCGCACTTTATATGGGCAGTTGTTAGCGCAGTAGCGGGTACCCACACAACGGTTGTACGTCATCTGGTTTAAACCTTCTGATGAGTGTGTGGTAGCTAACACTGGGCATACAGTTTCGCAGGGCGCGTGGTCGCAGTGCTGGCAAAGCATGGGCTGGAACACTACCGATACGTTATCGAAGTTGTCCAGCTTGGCAATTTCCTTCTCGCGGGTTACTTCCTGCTTGTTATCTTCACCGTTGAAAGTGTAATAGCGGTCGATACGGATCCAGTGCATTTCGCGACGGCGGCGTACCTCGTCACGTCCCACTACCGGTACGTTATTTTCTGCAGTACAAGCTACTACGCAAGCGCCGCAACCGGTACAAGCGTTAAGGTCGATAGCCATTACCCAGTTATATGCCGGCTTTTGGTATTCGTCCCACAAATCGTAGCTGTTTCTATCTTCTTCGCCTTCTTTCAGCGCTTTAGCCGGATTTTTAATATACTCAGCTAAAGTGGTTTCCTTAATAATGCTATCACGGCCTTCGTAAGAAGCGTGAGTTTGTGTTTGCGCCAGTTCTATTTTATGAGCGCCGGTGGCTTTAACATCCACCAGTAATGCCGTTTGGAAAGTGGCATTGCGGAAGCTCATGAACGGATAGGCATTTTTACCTACGTTATCTCCTACTTTTCCGGCTTTGGTACGGCCGTAACCTACCGCTACCGAAATAGTTCCCTGTGCCTGGCCTGGCTGTACCAGTACCGGCAACTCGATAGAATAACCGTTGGCGCTGATAGCGATTACATCACCATCTTCAACCCCTAATTTCTTGGCGGTAGCCATAGAAATAGCGGCGAAGTTATCCCAGGTAACTTTTGATACCGGTTCGGGCAATTCCTGCAGCCATGGGTTGTTGGCGTGTTTGCCGTCTTTTATGGTACCATTTACATATAAGCACAGTTCCAGTTTATCTCCGCCCTGCGACAGTTCAGTGCTGTGAGCCAGCATGCGCTGCGCTACTACACCCAAATCATAGGTGAAGTTGTAAGTACCGGCCGGTGCATCGGTTCCTTTTACAAAACCGTTTTGCAATAAGGTTTCCCAACCTGCCTGACCGGCTAAACCGCCCTGAGCCAGTAATTTGGTATTCCAGGTATTGCGTACGTAAGTGTAATAGTCTTTAACCGGAGCGTTAGCCCAAATCAATAAACTTTCTTCAGCCACCCGGCTGTCGTACACTTTGTTAATGGTTGGCTGAACGATAGTATAGTAGTTGCCATATACGTTTTCGTCACCCCAGCTTTCCAGGTAATGGCTGGCTGGCGCAATGATGTTACACAGTGATGCAGTTTCATCCGGATAATCAGCAAAAGAAACCCGCAGACGTACTTTCTTTAAAGCATCGCTCAGTTCTTTGCTCTGGAAATAACTGTAAACCGGGTTAGCGCCCATAAAGAACACCGCATCAACTTCACCCCTTTTCAGTTCATTTACAAAGGTTACAAAGTCGTTATCGTTACCGGCGTATTTATGAGTCGGATTGTCTAAGTCAATGGTAGTGCCGTAGCTGCCAAGTTGTGAATTAATGGCATTCACCAAAGTTTGCGTAGCCACGTCATTTGAACCGGCAACCACAAGTGCGCGTCCTTTAGCAGCAACTAATTCTTTAGCGGCTAAAGTGATGGCATTATCAGTGGCAGTAGCTAATTTTTTTGAACCCGGCAATGTAGTGCCAGTAATGGCATTATATAAACTGATGATGGCGATAGCCTCTTCAGATGCTTTTACAGGGATGCGTACATCGGCGTTAGAACCGGTGATGCTCAAACCGCTTTCGAACTGAATGTGGCGAGACATCTTTTTGCCCTCTAACGATTTCCATGAACGCTTTGAAGTGTACTGGCGCATTTGCTCGGCCTGCAGCAGCCATGAACCTAAAAAGTCGGCGCCGAAACTTACAATGACATCAGCGTTATCAAAATGATAATGAGGAATTACCTCTTTACCAAAGCTGTTTTTATTGGCCTGGATGATACCGGTATAAGATACGGCATCATAATTAAAATGAGCAGTGTTAGGATAAGCCGCCGTAAAGTCGGCAATTACACCCAGTGTTGAAGGGCTGTGAATAGTTGACGAGATGATACGGATTTTTTTGCCACCGGTTTTGATAGCCGCCAGCTCGGATTTCACAAAGTCGTCAATGCCGCTCCAGCCGGCATCACCGCCGTCCTGCATCGGGCCTTTCAGGCGGTTTGAATCATACAAATTCAATACCGAGGCTTGTACCTGTGCAGTTACGCCACCCTTACCTAATAAATCGGCCGGATTACCTTCTATTTTAATAGGCCGTCCTTCACGGGTTTTTACTAAAATGGCTTGGCCATCATAGCTGGACACGTAATAGTTGGAAATGCCCGGAGTTACTTCTTCAGGTTTGATAAGGTAAGGAATAGCTTTGTAAACAGGAGCTTTTTGACATGCTGCCAGTGATACAGCACCTACACCAAAACCTAAAGCCTTCAAAAAGTCGCGGCGCGGGGTTTTGCCCATCAGGCCGTTACCGCTCAGTACTTCTTCAATAGGCAACGGCTCAGCAAACTCATTTTTGTTTGCTTCCACAAACTCTGGTGTGCTGTTCAGCTCCTCTAAACCTTTCCAGTATTTTTTATTGCTTTCCATTTACGCTATATAAACTGTAATTGCT
>CAXTCH010000193.1:0-6814 GCA_964241945.1 uncultured Mucilaginibacter sp. | reverse complement strand
AGGGCTGAATACCAACATCACCGCAAATAAAATTTCACAAACGCCGGCCATATAATTCAATGCCTGCGGATACGGTAAATAGTGCGGGATGATACGGATATAACCCACCGGGTGCCAGAAATGATTAAATCCGGCTGCCAAATACAAAGCAACAAGTAATGTTAAACTGACTTTTTTAATTTTGGCCATCGAATTGTACGCGAAATATCTGTTCGTTAAGCAAATAACAAGTTTTTATTTAAAATTAATTTATAAACATTCTAAATTGGAGCGTTTGACAAAGGGTTGACATTGCATGTATGTATTTGATAGTACTTTTGTTGTGCCCAAAAATAAAACTACGTTGAAGTATTTAAAGGTTATAGCGTTTACCCATAAACAAATAGAGCTTAAGGAATTAGGGAGGTTGGTTGTTTGCCAAGATCATATTACGCCTATGCTTCAGCACGTGCGCAATCAGTTTCAGATACCTGAAATATTTTACCTGGCTACCTGTAACCGCGTAGAGTTTGTAATGGCCACTTCGCAGCCGGTAGATAAGGCATTTGCCAAAAAGTTTATTGCGGCGTTAAACATGGGCTTGTGCCCTTTTTACGTAGATACCGTTTTAGATGGCGTGGCAGTTTATGAGGATAAGGAAGCTTTAACCCATTTACTGCGCACCTCCTGCTCCATGGAAAGTATGGTGGTAGGCGAAAAGGAAATTTTGGCCCAGTTGCGCAAAGCCTATGAATCATGCAAAGAAGCCGGCCTGACCGGTGATTATTTGCGCCTGATCATGGGCTGTGTGGTTAAAACCGCTAAGGAGGTATATACCAATACCAATATCTCTAAAAACCCTATTTCGGTAGTATCATTGGCTTACCGTAAGTTGAAGGATTTAAAGCAATGTTCAAACGCCCGCATTTTAATTGTTGGTGCCGGCGAAACCAACCGCAACATTTCAAAATATTTACAAAAACACAAGTTCTCGAATTTTGCAGTTTTCAACCGATCGCTTGACAAAGCGCAGCAACTGGCAGCCGATCTGAATGGTGAAGCTTACAGTCTGGAAGAATTGAAAAATTACCATAAGGGGTTCGATGTGCTGATTACCTGTACTTCGGCTACCGAACCTTTAATTACCCCCGAAGTATATACCACCCTGCTGAACGGCGAAACCGGCAAAAAAACGGTGGTAGACTTGGCTATCCCGAATGATGTAGCGCCTGCGGTAATTGAGCAGTTTCCGGTAAATTATATTGAGGTTACTTCGTTAAATGAGATAGCTAAAAAGAACCTGCAGGAACGCCATCTGGAGTTGGTGCATGCCGAAAAAATTATTGAGCAAAATCTGGCTGAGTTTATTCCGCAACTGCGCCAGCGCCGCATTGAAGTAGCTATGCGCCAAGTGCCTGAAAAAATTAAGGAAATACGCCACATGGCGCTCAACAATGTGTTTGCAAGCGAGCTGGAAACGATGGATCAGCACTCACGCGAGGTACTGGAAAAGGTGATCAGCTACATGGAGAAAAAATATATCAGCGTACCTATGGTGATGGCGAAAGAAATTATGGCCAATCATTAAAGCTGCAGCAGCAAGAAATAAAATTATAAAAGGACAGTGGGCAAAGGACTTTAAGTTTTCTGCCGGCTGTCCTTTTTCTTTTGCCTATTTTTGCCTTTCAATTTTAATTTTCTGTAAATCCTGACTCAGAGCGAATGATTCAATTATTAACCCCGGCCCATTGGAAAGACTATGAACTGATTGACTGCGGCAACTTTGAAAAGCTGGAACGGTTTGGTACGCTGACACTGATCAGGCCTGAACCGCAGGCGGTTTGGAACAAAGCCCTGCCCGAAACCGAATGGCAGCGCCGGCACGATATCCGCTTCAAAGGCCGCTCCGCAACTTCGGGCGAATGGGTGAAAAAGAATCCTAAAACGCCCGACCGCTGGCATATTGCCTATCAGAACGATGACGTGGCTATCAAATTCAGGTTAGGGTTAACTTCTTTCAAACATGTGGGCATTTTTCCGGAGCAGGCGGTTAACTGGGATTATATTTCTCAAACAGTAAAAAAATTCAAAACCCCTGAACCCAAAGTGCTTAATCTTTTTGCGTATACGGGCGGAGCCTCCCTCATAGCCCGTGCCGCAGGCGCTGATACAACACACGTTGACTCGATTAAACAGGTAGTCACCTGGGCCAATGAAAATCAGGAGATTTCGGGCTTAAACAATACCCGCTGGGTAGTTGAAGATGCTTTGAAGTTCGTAAAGCCAGAAATTAAAAGGGGAAAAAAATACAACGGTATCATTCTCGACCCGCCGGCTTACGGCCACGGGCCCAACGGCGAAAAATGGAAGCTCGAAGATCATATCAGTGAAATGATGCAGGACGTAATGCAATTGCTGGATGAACAAGAACATTTTTTGATTTTGAATACTTATTCGCTTGGTTTTTCATCCGTAATTGTCGAAAACCTGATCAGGGGCGCTTATCCTAAAGCAGACCACCTGGAGACCGGTGAACTGTATCTGCAAGCCACCGCCGGGCCTAAATTGCCGCTTGGTGTATTCGGCAAGTTTTACAAAATCGCTAAATAGTAATATTAAACTGCTCTAATGTTCATATTTTCGTCTACTTTAGGGGCTGCAAAATTTACTTGTACCATTAATACATATTGAACCTTACTGAGAGCTGCAAACGCATAGCTCACTAAATTCCAGATACCCATTCTATGAGGACCTTTAAATCCGTTCTGCTCACTTCCGGCCTGCTCTTAAGCTCATTAGCATTCTTTACCAACTGTTCCGAAAATATTAAAGGCAGTAAAAAGACGGTATCAGGTGCCGATACTACTAAAAAAGAAAAAGTAGATACCACGGTTACCAGCAGTGTAGTTACCAACTATCCGCCGCTCGATAAAGCCAAGTACGACGAGCTGATGAAAAGCCTAGCGCATGGCGATACCACCGGCCGGTGGCCGGTAAAAGGTGCGCCTTACCCTGTAAACGGCGCTATATTGCCGTTTAAACGGGTAGTGGCCTTTTACGGAAATCTTTTCTCCAAAAAGATGGGAATTCTGGGCGAACTTCCGCCTAATGAGATGCTGGCCAAACTAAAAGGCGAAGTTAAAAGCTGGGAAAAGGCCGATCCGAAAACTCCGGTACAACCCGCATTGCATTATATTGCCGTAGTAGCCCAGGGCTCGGGAGGCAAAGACGGTAAATACCGGTACCGCATGCCGTTTAAGCAAATCGATACCATATTGGTATTAGCCAAAAAGGCACATGCCATAGTATTTTTAGATGTACAGGTAGCGTTAAGCAACATCCGCTCAGAATTACCTTTGCTTGAACATTACCTGGCTATGCCACAGGTACATTTTGGTATGGACCCTGAGTTTTCCATGAAAGACGGTACCCTGCCGGGGAAAAAGATTGGTACTTATGATGCCGATGATATTAATTACGTATCTGATTATCTGTCCAAACTAGTAGATAAATATCACCTGCCGCCCAAAATTTTAGTGGTGCACCGTTTTACCCGTAAAATGGTTACCAATTACAAAAACATTAAACTGCACAAACAAGTGCAGCTGGTAATGAACATGGATGGATGGGGCGAACCTGATTTAAAGCTGGGCACTTACCGGAACTTTATTTTCCCTGAACCTGTACAGTTCACCGGTTTCAAATTGTTTTATAAAAACGACTTAAAGAAAGCACCGCACCGCATGCTAACTCCTGAGGAAGTGCTGAAATATAAACCGCAACCTATTTATATACAATATCAGTAATGATTTAAGCCCCGTTTCAATGAAACGGGGCTTTTTTATTGATAATGCACCATTGTCAGAAAACCTATTTGTGCTTCTTTACAAACCGTACTACTCTTTGCCACAAATTTCCTTTGCGGCGCTTCAAAAAGCGTTTAATGGCTTGGTAGGCTTCCGGGCTTTCCGCCATTACTTCAGGAAACCGGGTGACCGGTTGGCGGGCCATGTGCACGGCGTAGGTATCTTCCACGTTAGAATGCGTGCCGCTACCATCGTGCCCGATGTTTTGAATGAGGGAGTGCGAAGGGTTTAAGGTGAGTCCGCCCTGCAGAAATACTGAGGCATACCAGCGGATAGCCCAGGAGTTATTTTTACCCGCTTTAAAATCCTTCATCTGCTTCCAGAAGTTCATTGTACCTTCGATAGAAAACTGACGGATGCGGGCGCTATCAAACTGCTGCGTTAACTGATCAATATCGGGGTTAAAATGCTTCCAGGCGCGGGCCCAGGTAGCCCAACCCCAGCTGGTGGCAGCGCGGTAAAAAAAGGTTTGAGGCAGGTTGGGGACTTTTAAATCATACATATAAGCACCGATGTGCATCACCTGCTCCTGCTGTGCATACAAGTCAAGCGCCTCGTTAAAATAAGTCAGGGTGTAAGGCGAAGACAACAAATCATCTTCAAATACAATTACTTTCCCATACTCGCTTACCAGCTGCGTTACCCCGCTGATAATAGAATTAGCCAGCCCAAAATTCTCGTTCCGCTCAATAACCTGTACCGACCTAAACCCGGTAACTTCATGAGCCAGCTGCCGCGTTTGCCCTACCCTGGGTTCATCAGCAATCGTTTTGGCCGCATCTGAAAAAATGAACAGCCGCGACTCTTCAGCCAACAGATTCTTTTGCAGATAACTGAGCGTACGGCGGGTATGCTCGGGCCGGTTATATACAAACAGAGCGATAGGGGCTAAATGCTGCATGCCGTTTTGTTTTAAAATATATCCGCCTGTTGTCCGGCTTTTTTACAAAGTACGGTATAGGCATGCGCCATTCTCTCGCTAATCTGCCTGACACCTAAACTGCACAACAAGCGCTTAACCCGATACTCCAGACCAATTTTGGCATCAGTAATTATGCCTTTAGGTTTATGCTGATTTATATAAGTATTAAACCGGGTTACTTCCGGCTCAATCATCGAGGTAAGGTCATTTACTATTTCCAAGCCCTCAGTGCGCAGCAAATAGCGCAGCGAGGTAGGCGTGTACATATTGATGTGTCCGTAAGCCAGAAAATGCTTAATACGGCTGTCCACGCCGGCTTTATAATCGCGCGGCACTTCAATCACCAGCATAGCGGCCACTCTCTTCAATTCGCGCAGCAACAGGCGCTCGTGTTCCACATGTTCCAGCACATGCGAAAGGATGATAAGATCAAAACTGTTGTCCTCAAAAGGCAAATGGTAGCCGTCAAATACCTGCACCGACTGCAGGTTTTTAATCTTCCGTTTACGGATATGCTCCACGCCGCTTTCTGATATTTCCACAGCTGCATATTGTGGCGCAAAATTTTGGTCAGCCAGATACTTCAGAATACTACCATCGCCGGCACCCACCTCAAGCACCTTAGTAAAGGTGTACTCTTTGCATACCTCAATGATGTGCTGCGCCTTGAAACGCGCGCCCAGCATGCGCCAGGCTTCATCGTGCTGCTCGTAAAATTCATCATAAGCAGCCTTCACATTACTACTGACTATTTCTTCTGCCATTACTTAGATACTAAGGCAATTGTTGGGTTTATAGAAAACAGAAGTGGCTTTTTCATAAAATAAGCCGGGAGAAATGCCGCTAAAGGATAACTGTTTAAAACCCTGATTTAATAAAAAGTCTATCCCTTCACGGTAGTTGGTTCGCTCCGAGTCATCCAGTACTACTACACCGCTTTCTGATAAAGCTGCCACCGACTGCTTGCAGCAGTTTACACGATCCCGGCCATCTACAATAATAATATCAAATTTTTCCTGCAAATGAATCGGCATGCGGCAGTACTCCCCGTCGGAGTGCAGTTCGCAAAATATCATTTCTGCGTTATCCGGTTTGCTTTTGGTAATTTTCTCATACCAGTCCTTATCATGTTCCACCGAAACTACGATGCCTGCATGCTTAGCATAAAACAGGGTGGAGTTACCGGAGCCAAACTCAAAAACTGCCTGTTGTTTATTAAGCCTGCCTGTAATAAAATCAATGAACGAGTAGGTAACCCAGGGAATGGGGTTGCCTGCGCCATCTACCGGCGAAAGGCTGTCAAAAGCCTTGAACCAGCCGATGCTGTTCAAATATCCTTTTTCATTGTAAGAAAGCAAGGCCTGTAGCCGTTTAGGCTGCCCCAACACTCTTAATAATGCTTGTATCTTGCTCAACGTTTATATGCTTTTTGAAAAAGTGAAATTAAGAATAATGATTTTAACATCATCACCCCCTGATGGCTGACTTTGGGGATAAAAATGACAAAGAAAGCTGAACCGGCATAAGCAATCAGGGTAGCAATGGCAGTTCCCATCATGCCGTATTTAGGGATCAGTAAGAGATTCAACAGGATGTTGAGCAATGCGCCGAAACCGGTACGGATAAAGGATAAGCGGGCATAATTTTCTGCAATCAGGTACTGCCCGTTTGCCGCTCCCAAAAACACAAATATTCCCGACCATATATGTACTGACAGCACCGGCGCAGCGGCAGCATATCCGGTGCTGTACACCTTATAAATCAGCGGCGCTGCAAATGAAATAATGCAGGCTATGGGCAAGCTGATGTATACCATTAAATCGTACAGGTTTTGAATGCGCTTTTGATAGCGGTTTACATCATCGCGCCTGGCATTCAAAATAGCGGGAAACAAAGAAGCTACAATAATGGAGGGGATAAAATTCCAGGCTTCGCTTAAATTTACTGCCGTGGCGTAGGCGCCCGCTTCTTTTACCCCGCGCATGTTTTGCAACATAATCTGGTCAATCTTCATGTAGATAGATACCATGATGCCCGATATAATCAG
>CAXTCH010000192.1:0-6844 GCA_964241945.1 uncultured Mucilaginibacter sp. | reverse complement strand
GGATGTCGGTTTCAAATTGCTGCCGGGTTTTAAAACCGAATACCAGGCCCTCATCTGCATTCCAGCCGGTAATAAGCGGTATGTTGTTCTGGTTGTTTTAAGCGAATATCGTGGCCACGCTCTGGGGCAGCACGTAGCCATCTGTAATTACGCTGTAAGGTACATGCAACTGGGTTAGCAATTCGGCAGCCGGGGCAGATCGGAGCGCTTCCAGCGAAGGGTAACCGGCTTTACCTGCCTGCTCGGTGCCTTGCTGCTGAGCTTGGGCCAGCGCAGGCATAACCGAAGGAGTGTTTAACAGCCGTGAGCCGCTTTCGGCAATAGCTTTATTAAACAAGCCTTTAGCCAGCGGTGAGGCAATCAAACAATTTACGCTCATGGAGCCGGCCGATTGCCCGGCAATGGTTACATTATCCGGGTCGCCGCCAAAAGCTGCAATGTTTTTCTGCACCCAGCGCAGGGCGGCAATCTGATCGAGCAGTCCGTAATTACCCGAAGCCTGATAGCCGGCCTCTTTACTTAAATCAGAGTGGGCCAAAAAGCCGAATATGCCAACCTGGTAGTTGATGGATACAAATACAATCCCTTTTTTGGCCATCGCCTCGCCATCATAAATAGGTACTGCCGCGCCGCCGCTGCTAAAGCCGCCGCCATAAATCCATACCAGTACCGGCTTTTTATGGCTCAGGCTGCGGGTCCATACATTCAGGTAAAGGCAATCCTCGCTGATGGGCTGTTTGGGTATTAAAAACTCACGGGTGTACACCAAAAACTCATTAGGTTCGGGCTGCATAGGGCTTGGGCCGTAGGTCGTACAAGCTTTTACACCCTCCCAATGCGCAGCAGGCTGAGGCGCTTTCCAGCGTAACGGGCCTACCGGCGGCGCAGCAAAGGGAATTCCTTTAAAAATGCGTACATCGCCCTCTGCGTTTTGGGTGCCCGATACGGAGCCGGCCTCCGTATGAATGGGTTGGCCCGACAACTGTGCAGTACAGATGGTGGAAAGCAGAAGTGCAAAAGCGTAAATTTTCATAGGTAGATATGGAATCTGCAGATACCTGATTTTATACCAGCCGCATGCTGAGCGGATCCCAGTGCATAATTTTATTTTCAAAGTAACTGTCGTTACAGGCTAAAGCCGGGGCTGCCGCCCTGAAGCCAAATTCTGCATCCTCAAACACAGGTTTGCCGGTACGTATGGAATCCATAAAGTTGGCAAAATGATCGTTGGAGGCATTGTAACCTTTGGGCGCCTCGTATTTCACACCATCCAGTTTCGGCGTCATCTGGTCGGCCGATGAATATTTGAGATTGTATTTGGCCAGTATTTCTTTCTGCATAGCTTCAGGGTAAGTGAACAAGGCATCCCATCCGCCAATACCCGGCGCATTCGGCATTTTATTTTTAACAATAGTAAAGCCGTCTCCTTCGCCAAACAGGTTAATTACGCCCTCTGAACCAATAATCTTAGTGGTAGAATAATCACCTTCGCCACTGATGAAGTCCACCTGTAAATTCACTTCAAAAGAGGGATGCTCTTTGGTTTCGGGATAATGAATTACGGCGCTCATTACATCCGGTACATTGCGGCCGTCTTTCCAGTAAGTAAGGTTACCAATAGAAAAGATTTTATCCGGTCCTTTGGAGTCGGTGATGAAATGGATGCCGGTAAGCAGGTGCACAAATAAATCGCCGGCAACCCCGGTGCCGTATTCACGGTAATTGCGCCACCTGAAAAAGCGGTTATTATCGTAAGCAACTTTATTCTTTTCGTTAGCCTGAAAGCGGTTCCAGGCCACTGTTTCGGGCGAAGCATCCAGCGGGATGGTATACTGCCAGGCGCCCAGCGCACTCTGCCGGTTAAAGGAGGCCTGAATGGTATTGATTTTCCCGATAGCACCCGATTGATACAACTCTTTGGCCTTGCGGTAAGCCAGGCTGCTGATGCGCTGACTGCCTACCTGAAACACTGCCTTGGTTTCCTTTTGTACCCTGATTTCATCCAGTCCCTCGCTGATGTAATGCACCATGGGTTTTTCGCTGTACACGGCCTTACCCTTGCGCATGGCAGCCTTGGCTATGGTACTGTGCCAATTATCGCTCGTGGCAATAATAACAGCATCAATGTCCTTGCGGTCTAAAATATCTTCGTAATTATCCGTCGTGTAAATGGATTGGCCGTATAATTCTTTGGCGCGTTCCAGGCGGCCTTTGTACAAGTCGCACACGGCGGCCAGTTCAACACCGGGAACGGTGAGCGCCGCCTTGGTATCATTAAAACCCATAATACCCATGCCGATAGTTGCAATCCGGATTTTATCATTCGGACTGATGCGTTTTTCAGCCTGTAATATACGGCGCTCATATTCTTCCTGCGCTGCCCAGCTATTGAGCGATGCAGAAGTTAACAATACAGCGCCCCCAAAATGCTTTAAGAAGTTTCTCCTGTTGGATGACATAAAATAATGAATTAAGTACGTTTTATAATTGGTTACGCAACTGACGTCGAAAGGAATACCCGGTTGCTATAGTTACACAAGATAATAAATAAATTTAAAAATAGTTAATTACTATCTTTACCGCCATAAACCGCCTTGAACACACATTAACCGTAAGCCGTTAGCTTTTCATTAATTTTTAATTTGAATAATCTACCGTATCTCTTCAGATTTCGTATTCATATTTGTACGCTGTTGTTCAATGCATATTAAACCTATCTATTTTGCACTGTTACTGGCCGCCATTTTTATAAATGCAGCCGGATTAAATACGCCTTTTTTTACAGATGACCCCGGCCTGTATGCGTCCATCTCCAAGCAGATGATGTATCATCACAACTGGCTCTCGTTGTATTCTTATAATCACGACTGGCTGGATAAGCCTCACTTCCCTTTTTGGGCGGTGCTCATGAGCTTCAAATTGTTCGGCATACACGTATGGAGCTATAAGCTGCCGGCTTTGCTGTTTTTTGCCCTGGGGGTGCTGTACATGTATGCCTTTGCAAAAAAGTTTTACAATGTTAAGGTAGCTGCCGCTTCTGTATTGATTTTGCTCACTGCCCAGCATGCCATCATGTCGAACACGGATGTACGGGCCGAGCCTTATTTAATCGGGTTAATTATGGGCAGTATTTACCATATCTCCTGCCTGCGGGAGCGGTTCAATATTTTTCATTTGCTGGTAGCTGCTGTGTTTATTGCAGCCGCTGTTATGACCAAAGGCATTTTTGTGCTGATTGCCATTGGCGGCGCTTTGTTAGGACAACTGATATTTACCCATTCGCTGCGCGATTTGTGGAATATCCGCTGGTTATTGCTGGTGCTGCTCACGGCTATTTTTATCACGCCCGAGCTATATGCCCTGTATACGCAGTTTGATTTGCATCCCGAAAAAATAGTTTTCGGGCATCAGCATACGTCAGGTATTAAGTTCTTTTTGTGGGATAGTCAGTTCGGGCGTTTTTTAAACAGCGGACCCATCACCCGTAAATCCAGCAGTGTTTTTTTCTTCATCCATACCTTGCTTTGGGCCTACGCACCCTGGTGCCTGGTGTTTTATTTTGCTTTGGCGAAGGAAATTGCCGCTATGGTAAAAGGTAAAAAGTTGCCGGAGTATTATACCCTGAGCGGTGGTGTGCTGTTGCTGCTGCTGTTTTCGGTGTCCGGCTTTCAGCTGCCGTTTTATACTAATATTTTGTTTCCGCTGTTTTCCATCATCACCGCCAATTTGTTTTACCAGCAGCTTTCCGAACCGGCTACGAAATACGTAAAGGCGGTGCAGTGGGTATATATCCTGCTTTTGATGGCCGCGATATTTATAATCAATTTTTACCTCGTGGCCCTGCCGGTTTGGGTGCCGGTATTGCTGGGCGGATGCGTACTGATTGCCGGCCTTTGGCTGGGCAAACGCTTTCCGCCTTCGTACCAAGTGCAGAATTTAATGTACCTGAGCGGCTTTGCTGTAATTGCCGCTAACCTTTACCTGCTTTTGTTTTTCTACCCTTTATTAACGGGCTACAAAATGGAAGTTAAGGCGGCGGCTTATCTCAACAGTTTGCCTAAGGCCGGTAAAAAGGTGTATGTATTTGAGAATAAAGACAACGTTTTTCAGTTTTATACCAACCAGCCTGTGCAGCTCATCCCGGTTGCCGAAACTCCGAAATTAAGTACCGATAGTAATAATTACGCCTACATTCACCCGGGAGATTTGGCTTATCTTCATCAGCACAACATCAGTTACACCATGGTGAAGGCTTTTGATAATTATCAGCATGAGGGCGTCCTTCCTAAATTCATTGATCCCGAAACACGCGCCCGAGTGCTGGAAAAGGTATATCTGATTAAATTTTAACCAAACTACGGCTTTTATAATTGTTGTAACGGATAATGCCAGCTATTGTAGCCCGCTTTCAAGCCCATAAGCAATTTTATGTAGTAGGGATTGGATGGATATTGACCGGAGAAATTATTGAAGGGGATATCACCGGCCGGCAGCAACTCAGATTTAATGCCGATGACAAGGAGATTATCTACACCGTTATTGATGTGGAGACGATTGAATACATGACCGCCGGTACCAATGAAACCGCCCTGATTTTAGAATTGGTGCAAGGGGATAAAGAGATCAATTATTTAGAGCGGATAACAGGAAAGGTGGCCGAAGTTTTTGAAAATTAACCTTCGGCCACCGGTATGCCCTACTGTGTTACCAATACCACCACTTTATCCGGATCATCGGCCTCCGGCGATTCAACAGGTACATTGAGTGTTTTGCCGGTGAGGCTTACCTTAACCGGTTGGTGGTTCTTTAACAAATAGGCGCTGGTGATTTTTTTATAAGGCGCCAGTTCGAGCGCAACTGAGCCACCCGCAGGATGGAGCGGATGCACATATACTAGGTTCCCTTTTTGGGTCAGGCAACCCCACTTTTGGGGGCGCAGGTAGCCCATTTGCGTTTGGTATACGCTGCTGCCATAAGTTTTAAGCCAGGTACCCATCCAGTGCAGGCGGTCAATAAATTCGGGCTGTATTTCGCCGTTGGGCATCGGGCCAATATTGAGCAGCAGGTTGCCGCCGTTGCCGGCCGATTTGATCAGCAAATTCACCAGCTGTGCCGGTGTTTTGTAAGTGGTATCGGCTAAATTGAAACCCCAGCTGTTGTTGATAGTGGCGCAGGTTTCCAGCGGAAGGTTGGATATTTTCTGAAAGCTTAATCCGCTGGTATTTTCACCGGGCACGTCCTGCTCAAACATCTGGAAATCCTCGCCGGGCAGTGGGGTCATGTGGTGGTTGTTGCCCACCAGGCACTGGGGCTGCAGCTTGTGTATCAAATCATAAATCTCGCGCATGTGCCAGTCAACATTTACATCCGTTTCTTTACGGGTTTTACTTTCCTCGGCCATTTGATCCCAGTAACCGTCGAACCAAATGCCGCCTATTTCACCATAATTGGTTAGCAGCTCGGTCAGCTGGTTTTTCATAAACTGGATATAGTCGTTCCAGTTGCCATGCACCGTGCGACCGCTGCCTTTACCGGTGCGGCCGGTCCAGTACTGGTAATCGTCGCGCCGCCAGTCGAGCAGTGAGTAGTATAAAAATAACTTTATCCCTTGTTTATGGCAGGCCTCCGCCATCTCTTTCACAATATCTTTTTTATAAGGGGTGTTCATGATGTTAAAGTCCGAGTACTTGGTATCGAACATACTAAAACCATCATGATGCCGGGTAATGAGGGTAATATATTTCATGCCGCCTTGCTTGGCGAGGGACACCCATTCGTCGGCATTAAAATCAATGGGATTAAAAAACTTTTCCAGCCGGGTATAATTTTTTACCGTGATTTTGCGGTTGTTCATCACCCACTCGCCGTCGCCGGGTATGCTAAAAGGTCCCCAATGGATAAACATGCCATATTTGGCATTGGTAAACCATTTTCGTGCTTCGAGGTTGACCTGGCTTGGCTGATAGGCGCTTTGAGCATGAGCAGAAAAACCGGCTGCCCAGAGCAGCGCACAGAAAAGAACTTGTTTCAGATTCATGAGCTATCGGAATAAGTAAAACAGATGTGGTGCAGAGCAAATATAAAAGAGTTGGCAGCTTAAACTATAAGCCGCGCCTGATTTTTATTTTGTAAGCCGCTGCCTGCTGCCGGTCCGTCTTTCTGTCGATACATTTACAGGTTTTGCCGATACCCTTTAAAGAAGCTGCCCACTAAGTTGAAATTTGGTGCTATCAACAAAAAATTAATACCATGGAAAACTTACAGCTGCAAAAAAGAATTTTAGTGTTAGACAAAAATGGCAGCATGCAGTCGGTAGTGGATGAGGTGATGAAATACGGACAGTGGGATACCCTGACGATTTTTGATTCGGCTATAGTGTATGACCGGGCCAAAGCCTACCATCCGGATATTGTCATTTTAGATTATACGTTGATTGACGACGACTGCGACCTGATTTGCCAGGATTTTAAAGGAGACCCCGAACTGCAGCTCACGCCCATATTTGTGGTAACGGGCTACCCTACCAAAAAGACCCGGAGTTATTACTACAGTTGCGATGCCCTGTTCATTAAACCGTTGGATATTGAAGTGCTGGCATCGCGGATGGATGAGTTGCTGGTTTCATGAAAAGGCCGAAAGATAAAGCTTACCCTGCCCAGTTGCGATACGTCTGTATTACAGCTTTAATAATCCTCTTTGGATTTATTGTTTTCGTCGCTCAAAAAATCATCGAAATTAAAGGCATCAGCGTCTGAGGAGGTAAGTTCGGCGGTATCGGGGGCCGTCTCCGGTTTAATTTCGTTATAATGGAAGGTTTCCATGTTCCCAGGATCGTTTATCCACA
>CAXTCH010000191.1:4348-6846 GCA_964241945.1 uncultured Mucilaginibacter sp. | reverse complement strand
TCCTAATCCCGTATCATGAGCAAAATTTTACTGGCACTAGCCATTATTCTGTTTTCCTCTCTATGCGCAACGGCCCAGGATTTCGGCTTCGGCGACGTGACCCTGGAAGATCTGAGTATAAAAAGTTACGATAAAGATCCGTCAGCACACGCAGTTGTGCTCAAAGAATTTGGGAAAACTTACGTCAGCACTGCCGATGGGCTACCCCTGGAACACGAGTATCATGTGCGCATAAAAATTTTTGACGACAAGGGCTTTGATAACGGCGATGTTAAAATTATCCTCAACCGGGATAGCAAAGACTCATTTGAAGAGGCTTATGATGTTCAAGGGGTAACCGTATATCCGGCTGCCGGCGGCAGCATGCAGCGTTCAGAACTGGATCGTAAGAAAATCATTTTTGAGCATCGGGACAAGTACCACGATGTAATGAAATTTGCGATGCCCAATTTAACTAATGGTTGTGTGGTTGAGTACCGTTATAAATTGCGATCGCCCTACCGGTTCAATTTCCGCACCTGGGAGTTTCAGTCGGATATTCCTAAAATTTATTCAGAGTATGAAGCCCATATTCCGGCTGTCTATAATTATAATGTGTCTTTACGTGGCGCTTATAAACTTACTGCTGACAAAGTTGAATTGGAAAGGGAATGTTTTAGTTATTACGGAGCTAAGGCCGATTGCTCGAAGATTACTTATGCCATGAAGGACATACCTGCTTTTGTAGAAGAGGATTACATGACAGCACCCAAGAATTTTTTATCGGCTATATATTTTGAGCTTCTGGATTACACCGATTTACAAAACGGTTCCAAGCATGCCATTACCAAGACCTGGAAAGATATTGATTATGCACTTAAGACCAACGAGTTTTTTGGTGGTCAGTTAAAGCGCAAATCATTAATGCAGGAGCGTATTCAGAGCGTTATAGCCGGAAAAAATGATTCTTTAGAGAAAGCAAGGGCTGTGTATGCCTACATCCAAAAAAATATAAAATGGAATGAGTTTGATGGTACATACAGTGATGACGGTATCAAATCCGCGCTTGATAAGCATACCGGGTCATCGGGCGATGTGAACTTGGCTTTGATTACCGCCTTAAATGCTGCCGGTATTCCTACCGAGGCGGTGCTGCTTTCTACACGTCGGCATGGACTGGTAAACCGCTTGTATCCGGTGGAAAGTGATTTTAACTATGTAATTGCCAAGGCTAATATCGGTAACAAAAGCTACTTGCTGGATGCCACCGACCCTATGTTACCGTTCGGCTTGTTACCACTGCGTTGTATTAACGATCAGGGAAGGGTAGTGAGCCTGGATAAGCCATCTTACTGGACTGATTTAACCGCCAGTCAGCGTAACTCTGTAACAGATTTACTGGATTTAACTTTACAAAACGATGGTAAGTTAACCGGTACGCTCAAACATTATGCTTTTGGTTATGAAGCCTATGAAAAGCGTTTGGCCATTAAGAAATTTAATACCGTAGATGAATACGTAGAAGACATAGATGCTAAGATGCCCAAAATTAAGATCAAAAAATTTGAAATTAATAACCTGGACTCATTAGAAATGCCGCTTACCGAAACATACGAAGTAGAAATTAATGCTTATGATAATTTGGATCATAACCGCATTTCATTAAATCCGTTCATCATTGATCATATATTGGAAAACCCTTTCAAACTGGCTGAACGTACTTACCCCGTTGATTTAGGGGCGCCCAGTGATAAACGGACCGTACTTACCCTCCACATGCCCGGCGACTTTGTTCTGGAATCGGCGCCGCAGCCGGTAAGTGTAGGCTTACCCAACCAAGGGGGAAGGTTTATGACGGCTTTAACCAACGACGAAAGCGGCATCACCTTTTCACATATTATTCAGCTAAGCCATTCAGTGTACTCGCCCGAAGAGTACCCTTTTTTGAAAGAATTGTATAATAAAATTGTACAGTCGGAGAAAATAGGCCTGGTATTTCATAAAAAATCATGAAACTAATTACTGCACTGTTTTTTAGTATGCTGCCTGTGACCTTTTTACAAGCTCAAACGCAGGTTTATGACGTGGCTTCCATTCCGAAGGAATTACTGCCCTATGCCAGCGCTGTGGTACGCAGCGCTGAATATACTACCGAAATTAAAGATTTAGACAACACCTGGTATCATGTAAAACATGTGGTTACTGTGTTAAATAAAAATGGCGACGATAACGCGGAAATTGTGTTGCCTTACAATAAAATAGATCAGATTAAATATATAAGGGGAATTATTTACGACCAGTATGGCAAGCCCATAAGCAAATTTAAGGAAAGCGATTTTCAGGATTTCGGTGCCGATAATAACAATACGCTGTTTGACGATTCGCGGATGAAAGAATATAAACCTGCCGTAACTGAGTATCCTTATACGATTGAATATGAATGTGATATTCGCTCAAAAGAAACATTAGGGTTCTTTAACTGGCGGCCGTCATTTGATTATGGTACAGCAGTGGAGAGC
>CAXTCH010000191.1:0-4338 GCA_964241945.1 uncultured Mucilaginibacter sp. | reverse complement strand
GTGGAGAGCAGTACATATAGCATTGTTTGTAAACCCGATTTTAAATTACGGTTTAAAGAATTTAATTATACGGGCAAAACTATGCCGGTTTCTAATGCGGCAGGCTTAACCACTTATACCTGGAAAGTGAGCCATTTGAAAGCGGTAAAAAAAGAGCCTCTGAGTCCTGACGATGAGCAGTACCTGCCTGTAGTCCGGTTTGCTCCTGAAAAATTTTCATATTATGGGCACAACGGAGCTTTTACGAACTGGAACGAACTGGGCCGGTGGGTTTACAACGATTTGCTCAGCAAGCGAACCGAATTACCTCCCGAAACGGTATTACAAATGCAGGAAATGGTAAAAGGTATCACGGATAATAAGCTGAAAGCCAAAAAAATATATGAGTACATGCAGCAAAAAACTCGCTATGTAAGCGTGCAGGTGGGAATAGGGGGATTGCAACCTTTTCCCGCCTCTGATGTGGATAAGCTGAGTTACGGCGATTGTAAAGCTTTGGTTAATTACACGCAGGCTTTGCTTAAAGCCGTCAATATTGATTCATGGTATTGCGTGGTTAAATCAGGCTCTCGAAAAAAAAGTTTCCTGCCTGACTTTGCCAGTATCGACCAGGGCGACCATGTTATTTTATGTTTGCCCCTTAAAAATGATACCACCTGGCTGGAGTGCACCAGCAAAAGTATTCCTTTCGGATATTTAGGCAAATTTACTGATGATCGTAACGTACTGGCGTGTACACCGCAGGGGGGCAAACTGTTGCATACACCAAGGTATACCGCTGCCGACAACCGGCAGATTTGCCATGCTGATTTCGTTATTGATACTTTAGGTAAGTTAGACGGCCATGTGCAAACTACCTTTGAAGGTACCGACTATGACGAGCAGGAATATTTTGCAGAAGAAAATCATACCGATCAGGTAAAGGACGTAAAGAAATATTACGGTATTGATAACATGGAAATAGAAAACCTGGAGTTTAAGCTGGACAAGAAGCAACAGCCGGTAACCCGGCAAGACTTAAGTATTAAGGCCAACGGCTATGCGGCCAGTAATTCGGGTAAATTGTATTTTTTTGCCAATGCCACCAACCGGATGGGTAATAGCAACATTCCAAAAGAAGTGCGCAACCGGATAACGGATGTCTATATAAACCGGGGCTATACGGATGTTGATGAAGTGACTTACACCATTCCCGGCGGTTATAAACTTGATAATTTCCCCGTCAATGTAAAGCTTAGCCAACCTTTCGGAAATTATGAAGCAAGCCTTCAGCAGCAGGGAAACAAACTGATTTACAAACGCCGCCTGGAAATTAAAGACGGCACCTACAAAAAAGATTTATACCAGGCCGTAGTTGATTTTTACAGCGCCGTAGTGGAAGCCGACAATCAAAACGCAGCATTAATCAAAAATTAATTCAGTAGCCTGTTGGCTGTTGAGCTATAGCTGTTTCTGGTGGAACGGCGCCTCCGCGGGAAAAGTATTTATACATAGAAGCATCGTGCAGGTTTACAATCATTACACCCCGGCGCGAGCTAGCATGTACGATATAGCCGTTTTGCAAATAGATGCCGACATGACTGAACTTTTTGCCGTCGAAATCAAAAAATACCAGGTCGCCTTCCTGAAATTCATCTTCATATTTACGTTTGATGATTTGCACTTGCTGACTGGTTACACGCGGAATGGTTAAACCATATACCTGCTGCTCCAGTAACAATGCCAGGCCCGAGCAATCAATGCCCTCTCTGGTTAAGCCGCCAAATTGATAAGGGGTGCCCATCCATTGATCTATAAAGGCATACAGGCGGCCATTTTGTATATTGCTTTTATCTACCTGCATAATGGCTGCATATTTATCGGCTATAAACCCTTGCGGCTTTACCACTTCGCCCGGCTCGCCTTTTAATGTCGCTTTTTTTGAATGGCATGAGGCCAGGGTAAGCGCAAGCATAGCATACCAAAGTAAAAATCGGCGCGGAGTGTTCATGAATTAAAAGTAATCGAATAGAACGTCAGAAGCAAGTGTTTACATTGTATTGAACGGTGCTACGCTCTGCGTTCTTTAATAGACTTTTACGTAAATTTATGTGTAGGTGTTGATGGTAAAACTATTGAATCTTACACAAATTTATGTAGCTTGTGTTGGCTATCTGTCTCAATAAATATTAAGTTTTTTTGCTAAATTTGTTGGTAATGAATGAAAATTTAAACCCTGAAAAGGAGAATCTTAATGCTACAGAGCGCGACATTGAAAAAGTGCTGCGCCCGCAGGCGTTTGAAGATTTTACCGGTCAGCATAAAATATTAGCCAACTTAAAGATTTTTGTTCAGGCGGCCCGCCTGCGCGGTGAAGCGCTTGATCATGTACTACTGCATGGCCCTCCGGGGCTGGGTAAAACTACGCTGTCGCATATTATAGCAAACGAAATGGGCGTCGGTATTAAAATTACCTCCGGACCTGTTTTAGACAAGCCTGGTGATTTGGCAGGTCTGCTGACCAACCTCGAGCCGGGTGACATTTTATTTATCGATGAAATTCACCGTTTAAGTCCGCTGGTGGAAGAATACCTGTATTCGGCCATGGAGGATTTCAAAATAGATATTATGCTGGAAAGCGGCCCTAATGCCCGCTCAGTACAGATATCATTAAATCCTTTCACGCTGATTGGCGCTACTACACGCTCCGGTTTGCTTACCGCTCCGTTGCGCGCCCGTTTCGGTATCAATTCGCGGTTGGAATACTATGATGCAAAGTTGTTAACCACTATTGTGATGCGTTCGGCTTCTATTCTGAATACGCCGATTACTGACGAGGGGGCTTATGAAATTGCCCGCCGCAGCCGCGGTACGCCACGTATTGCCAACGCATTGCTGCGCCGTACACGCGATTTTGCACAAATAAAAGGGAATGGCAGCATCGATACGCCAATTGCCCAGTACGCCTTGAACGCCCTGAATGTAGACGAGCATGGCTTGGATGAAATGGACAACAAAATTTTAATGACTATCATTCAAAAGTTTAAAGGTGGACCGGTAGGACTGAAGACTATAGCTACCGCTGTGGGTGAAGATGAAGGCACTATTGAAGAAGTATATGAACCATTCCTGATTCAGGAAGGGTATCTGATGCGTACTGCCCGTGGCCGCGAGGCTACTGATAACGCTTACAGGCACCTGGGTATTTTAAGAGCCGGCGGTACACAAACGCTATTTTGATAGGTTTTTAGATTCGGTATCGAGATAAATGAAAAAAGGTTAAATTTTTTTCTTAATCATGTAACTTATTTTCTTCACATCCGTAATAATCACTATAATCAGTTTTGCACTTTATAGTTTTTCATAGTTTTTACAGATGTTAAAAAAAGCCCGCCTGAGTAACGGGCTTTTTTTGTGTAATTCATTTGATCTCACATTATCACATGTGTTTTTAAGTAAACTTACCGTATAAATTTTGTTGAGGTCAGCCTTTCAAGTATGCATTAATTTTTGCGAAAGCCATCCATTAAAACTGATAATTAATACCTATTTGCAATGAACTTTGATTCAGTTGGAAATAATTATCGTGCGACAGTATTTCGTTAAAAATATATTCGGCATAAACTTCTATCTTATTATTAATCATTGTACCGGCTTTTACCATGGGCGTAAATCGGCTATTAACAAAATTAAATGGAAGTGTTTCTAAGGTGTTTTGTCCGCTTGTGCTGCCAAAACTTTTATTGCTATAACTAAATAAGCTGGCCACTCCTCCGATTCCGCCAAATACTTTCAAATTTTGTGCGTTATAAAAATTATAAATTATTTGCGGACTTAGTGATAATTCATATTGATTAAATTTATACTGATAGGTGCCGTAAGGATATTTTGTGTTGCTGTAAGTAACGTTATATAAATTGCCTGTAAGACTTAGTTCAGCAGCAAACACAAACCGGCGAGTTGCCGGGTTACCAAAAATATGTATGCCGGCAGTTACCTTTGGAAAAATTGAAGTATTAGTTTTACCTCCGCTTTCTTTAAAGGGTGTGTCGCCGTCGCCAAATGTATTGGTGATGTTGGCAGCAAATCCTGCATATAACGCATAAGGAGCGTAAGCTCGGTGCTGCGTTATATTTGAGGTTTTATCGTCTCCGTTGATTTTGCTCACAATATCACTTAAACTGGCTGCATTGTATTCAGTGTTTTCAATGCTTCTTTTTAAAGGTTCCGAGTCTGCATGATATTTTATGGCCAAATCAAATAACTGAACCATAAAGGTATTCTTGTTCAAAGTTTTACCTTGCGTATTGGTAGCATCGCCATTTAACGAATTTGTTCTGGAAACAAGCTCAATTGGCA
>CAXTCH010000190.1:3278-6849 GCA_964241945.1 uncultured Mucilaginibacter sp. | reverse complement strand
TAGAACACGGCGAAGTTTTAGACATAGCAGGTAATTTTTGTAACGCCAATCTGCGCTCGGCCAAGGCGCAGGTAACTTATCCGCTTAAGGGCGGCGCTGTGGAAACCTACGAGCCGCATTTCTCTTACCAGGGTTTCCGGTACATAAAGCTGGAGGGCTATCCGGGCAAACCCAATCCGGCAGATTTTAAGGCAATCGCAATTTATGCAGATATGCAGCCTACGGGTACGTTTTCCACCTCAAACGCTATGCTTAACCAGTTGCAGCACAATATTCAGTGGGGGCAAAAAGGAAACTTTTTAGCCGTGCCTACCGACTGCCCGCAGCGCGATGAGCGCCTGGGCTGGACGGGCGATGCACAGGTGTTTTCGCGTACGGCCGCCTTCAACATGGATGTGGCGGGGTTTTTTACCCGTTGGATGAAGGATGTGGCCGCCGACCAGCGGAGCGATGGCAGCGTACCCTTTGTAGTGCCTAATGTATTGGGCGACGGGTCAGCCGGCTCGACCGGATGGGCGGATGTGGCTACGATTATCCCCTGGAATATGTACCTGGCCTATGGTGATACCCGCATACTGGCCAACCAGTACAGCAGCATGAAAGCCTGGGTAGATTACATGACTGCCCAAAGCCATGACCACTTATGGAATACCGGTAATCATTTCGGCGACTGGCTGTTTTACCGCCCCGACGATGACAACGACGGCAGTGCCGCCATTACCGACAAGTACCTGATTGCACAAACTTTTTACGCGCATTCAACCCAGTTGTTAATCAATGCGGCCGAGGTGCTGGGCAAAAAGGAAGAGGCCGATCAGTATAAAGATTTGTTAAAAGATATTAAAAAGGCATTTTTAAAAGAATATATGACGCCGAACGGCCGGTTGATATCCAGTTCGCAAACGGCTTATGTGCTGGCGCTCAATTTCGATATGCTGCCGCAGGATTTACGCCAGCAGGCCGCTGAAAGGTTGGTGACCAACATCAGGCGGTACAATAACCACATTACCACCGGCTTTTTGGGCACGCCCTACATTTGCCATGTGCTGAGCCGGTTCGGGTATACCGATGTGGCTTACCAGCTGCTGCTGCAGGAAACCTATCCTTCATGGCTGTATCAGGTAAAAATGGGCGCTACCACCATGTGGGAACGCTGGGATGGCCAGAAGCCGGACGGCTCTTTCCAAACCATCGGCATGAACTCTTTTAACCACTACGCTTACGGCGCCATAGGCGACTGGATGTACCGCCGTATGGCCGGGCTGGATACGGATGATTCGGGGCCGGGCTATAAAAAGATTACCATTGCGCCTGAGCCGGGCGGCGGCCTGAACAATGCTTCAGCCATGCTGCAAACCTTGTATGGCGCAGCCGGCAGTAAGTGGACCATTGAGGGCAACCGGTTTAAACTGGACGTTACCATTCCTGAAAATACAACAGCGGTGATTACCCTGCCCGGCGCGGCATCGGCCAAAGTGACGGAATCGGGTACGGACGTAAGCAAAGCTGCAGGACTTTCGGATATATCCGCCAGCGGAAAAGATGTACGGGTAAATGCGGGTTCGGGCATTTATCATTTTGAATATGTAAGGTAATCGGTAGCTTTACTCAGGCCTTTTAAACGTTAAATCTATTTTATGAAAAATGCAGTTACTGCCGTGTTATTTGCACTGCTCGGCATAGGGTTTTCAGCTTCAGTAAACGCACAGGCCCAAAAGCCGGACAGCCATGTAATTATCGGTTATGTAGGCGGTTACCACGGGTTGATTGACGTTAGTATGGTGCATCCCGAAAAGCTGACGCATATTAATTATGCCTTTGTGGATGTGCAGCAAAACCGAGCCTGGCTAACCAACATAAAAACAGATACCACCAATTTCAGATTGCTGAACAGTTTGAAGAAAAAGAATCCAGATTTAAAAGTACTGATCTCTATTGGCGGCTGGGCCTGGAGTAAGAAATTCTCAGATGCAGTATTAACCGACACCGCCCGTGAAGCTTTTGCCGCCAGCGCCGTAGATATTGTAAGGCAATACCAGTTAGACGGGGTAGACATTGACTGGGAATATCCTAATGATATAGGCGACGGTAACATTTTCCGCCCGGAAGACAAGCGCAACTATACCCTGATGTTTGCAGCCCTGCGTGCCGGTTTGGATGAACTGGAGCGCAGCACCGGTAAAAAGATGTTTTTAACAGCAGCGGTAGGCGGCTTTAAGCGCTTTACCCAAAATACCGAAATGGATAAGGTACAGCGTTACCTGGACTACATCAACCTAATGACTTATGACTTTTTTCAGGATAGTTTGGGCATTACCATGCACCATACCAGTTTGTATGCTTCAAAAACGTACCCTACCGCTAACTATACAGATAAAGCCGTAGCCGATTTTATGGCAGCAGGCGTGCCCGCCGATAAACTGGTGGTAGGGCTGGCTTTTTATGGCCGGGGGGCTAAAGCTGCCAGTGTAAACGGAAGCTGGCTGGGCGTAAAAACCACCGGGCACATGCGGGGCGGCAGTTATGATTATATTAAAGACAGTTTACTTACCCAAAAAGATTTCAAACATTACCGCGATAAGGATGCTAAAGCCTCTTACATCGTCAACCCCACAACCGGGCAATTTATATCTTATGATGATGAATGGTCGGTAAAAAGCAAGTGTGATTACGTAAAGCAGAAGGGCTTGGGTGGTGTAATGTTTTGGGAGTATGCCGAAGACAAAAAAGAATACCTGCTTGACGTAGCTGACCACGTATTAAAGTAAGGCAAATTGGGCCGATAGACCAATAATTTATGCCTCCCTGAGCCAGCGCTGCATATGTGGAAAAGGAGGGAGGTTCAGTTCTTTCGCTTTAGGTTCGTCATAAGCCATGTGGGTCCATTGCAGCAGCGGCAAACCGATGCATCGCCCGGCGGCAAAATTGTCTATCAGGTTTTGGCCGCCACCCTTATAGCCCTGCGGATGAAACACAACTTCAGGCGCAATATTCAAATAAATACAGGCGGCGTATGACCAGGCCATAGCCATCATTTCGCCGCCCTGGTTTAAATCATTGTTGGGTAAGACATCGCTCATGGTTTCCCTTACTTCGGGCGGCATGGTAGCCAAATGCCCGGCTTCGTGCAAAATATCACCGGGGTACAGCAATCTTTCGGTATCAATAATTAAACTTCCGTTACTGAGTTGCAGGCCCGGCAAAAAGGTGGGGCCATCAATCGGCTGCGTGAGGATTTTAATGCCGAGGCCGGTCAGGAAGCCGGTAATTTTATCAACAAGTAAATGACCTGCCAATTGCCTTAACCGTTAAGTTGCTTTGCCTGATGTGCAATCATCGTAAATGCGTCAGCATAATTTTCACCAGCCAGATGCCCCGGTATCAAACACCGGGTATCCAGTTGCTGCTTTTGCATCCGGTGGTTAAAGGTAAAACTGGTTTTGCCAACCAGCAGCCCATGCTTGCCGGTTTGGTTAAGCACCACCTCATCGGCCGATTTATTATGCAGTATCAATGATCCGTTTAACAATTTGCCGTCTGCACCGCTGATCACCATATCCAGGTGCTCCGA
>CAXTCH010000190.1:0-3178 GCA_964241945.1 uncultured Mucilaginibacter sp. | reverse complement strand
GGTGGCTGCATGGTAACCCATGCGGTTCATGGCAAGTATGGTTTGCTTTTGCCGGAAGGCGCTTTGAGCGCTGTTTAAAAAGTTGCCCCCATCCAGCAGCAAGCCAAACGTGTCCTGCTGGGTTAGCAATACCTGAGTTTGGTGTAATCCGCCCAGATGTTTACAGGCAGCCTCAAAGTGCCCGTGCAACCCGCCGGTGTTGTAAATAGTTACCGTTTGGTTTGCGGTGTATAAAGTATTCACATGCTTGCCAACGGCTAAGGCCGATGTTACGGGCTTGCTGAACGTGATAGCTCCGGCCATTAAAGAAAACCGGTTAAGAAAGGTTCTGCGCTGTTTATTCATAAAGGATTTCAGGCTCAAAAAGCGCTGCTGGTAATAAGGTTGTTATTGTTTTGTGCTGTGAATTTATGAATAAATTTTGCGTAACGAATAAACTTTAAAAATATTTTCTAAACATCAGAAAATGAAGTAATATTACAGAACAAATAAAAAACTTAAACCTATTATCATATGGACGAATACTTAGCCATGATAAAAGCTTTTGCAGGTAACTTTGCACCTCAAAATTTTGCGCTTTGCCAAGGCCAAACTTTAAATGTAAGTCAAAATACGGCCCTGTTTTCATTGTTAGGCACTACTTATGGCGGAAACGGGCAAACTACTTTTAATCTTCCTGATTTACGAGGCCGCGCACCTATAGGCGTGGGGCAGGGAAACGGGCTAAGCAGTGTTAATTATGGCCAAACAGGAGGTGCAGAAAATGTTACGCTTGCTGCCAACCAAATGCCATCGCATAGCCATACGTTTAACGTAGCTGCCAGTGCAGGTAACACCAGCACACCAGGTACTACCACTTATTTATCGCAGGGCGCATCAACAGGCTCGGGGCCTAATGCTACTGTAGCCAAAATGTATACCTCTGCTGCTCCCGGCACAAGCTTAGGAGGGCAAACCGTAGGTAACGCCGGTGGCAATCAGCCGTTTTCTGTACGGGATCCGTATCTGGCGATAACTTATGTTATAGTGACTGCAGGCTTATATCCTTCCAGATCATAATTGCAAAGTAATCAGCTTTTAATATTATAGCATGGGGCCGGTTAAAATAGGCTTTTTGAGTCCCTACTCAGGCGTTTACCCGTATTATGCACAGCATATTATGGCAGGTATGCTGATGGGTATTTATCCCGACCCTATGCGGCAAAACAAGCTGCAGTTTGTTCCGGCCTATACTCAAATGGGTACTGCCGCTGCGGTAAAAGATGCCGTGAACAAGTTGCTGTTTTTTGACCAGGTAGATATTGTTTCGGGGCTGATTAGTTATAAATCCATGCCTGATATCATTCCCACTATCGAGAAATTTAACAAGCTGGGCTTGTTTTTTGATATGGGGGAGTGCATCCCTTACTTTGAGCATTTAAGTCCTAATGTGTTTTATGTATCGCAGCAGATCTGGCAATCGCAGTACGCTTTGGGATATTGGGCGCAAAAGCAATTTGGCGGTACCGGGATGATGGTAATGCCGGTATATGAGGCAGGCTATCATTTAAGCAATACTTTTTACCGGGGCGTAACAGATGCCGGCGCCGGTCAGCTGGGGTTGCATGTAATAGCACACGAGGCTTCGGAAAAAGGGCGATTAAATTTGGAAGGGTTGTTTGAAGAATTAAAAAAGAACCCGCCCTCATTTGTGCATGCCATATTTGCCGGCGATGCAGGGAATGAATTTTTACAAGCCTGGCAGCAGTCGCCCTACCATACCATCCCTTTAACCGTAGTGGAGAATATGGTTTATGATGATATACTGCAGGATATAGCCGGTTTGGATTTGACGCTTTATGCCGCCACCACGTGGAGCCGTACCGATGAGCACATGCGTAACCAGAAGTTTGTAAAACAATACGAAGCCACCGGCGGCCAAATGGCTAACATTTTTGGCTTACTAGGTTACGAGGCGGGTTTGGCCCTCAAGGAAGTAATGCCCCAGCTGGAAAGGCGAAATATGGAGGCGGTAAAATTGGCCTTGCAGCAGGAGCTGATTACAGGCCCGCGGGGCGAGCGTAATTTTTATCCGTCATCTGGATTTGCTTTACCCGAAATTGATATTATAAAGGTTAAAACCTCTTTAAAAAATATATACAAAACCATAATCAGCCAGGGCAAAGGCTTAAAGTTTGATTCAGGCGAATTTCAGGAAATTCATGAGGAGAGCATAAGCGGCTGGCAAAACCCATATTTGTGTATCTAAACCTATCATTATGAAAAAACTTTTTACCAGGAGTTTTTATTTACTGTCGGCTTTTATCCTGCTATCGGGATGGGCATTGCCGGCGCTGGCCCAAACCACCAGCACTAACCTGGAAACCGGCGGGCTGTATACAGCTCTGGCTAAAGACGGCAGTAACAATTTATATGTAATACGGGCCAGCACAGGCAGCAGCACTTACGAGGTGGCCAAATATACCGGTGGCACAGGTACGCCTACTATAATTTACAGCGGCCTCACGCACCAGCAGGACGAATTCCCCTGGGGGCTTGCCATAAATTCATTGGGCGACGTGTATGTATCTACCGATTTTACTACCGGTAACGGCGCAATTATTAAACTTACTTACAACAGCAGCGCCAATACCTACACCGCTTCTACTTTTGTAAGCGGTAGCTATTATACCGCCCTGGTGTTTGATGCCAATAACTATTTATATGCTACCCAATACGTTGCCCCTGCTACCACAGGCGCTAATGGTACTTATGCCGTGTATAAATATGCGCCCGGTAATGCATCAGGAACTCAGCTATACAATGGGTTAAAATCAGCACCGGGATATTCCTATCCCACCGGTATTGCCGTTGCCAGCAACGGCGATGTGTATGTAACTGACGCTTTTACCATTGATGCTACACTTACGGCAGACGGCGGCCGGGTGCTTAAACTAAGCGCGGCTTCAAGTTACAGCGCAACCAATGTATCTACAGGCCATTATGCTACGGCATTAGCGGTAGATGCTGCCAATAGTTTATACAGTATTGAGAATACCTCAACCAACAGCAGCGGATATGCATTGTATAAATATGTAACCGGCGTAAGTACGCCTTACAATCTCTACAGCCCTTTACCTACCAACGGTACCTATTACCCCTGGGGGATTGCGGTTTTAAGCGCTACCAATATTGATGT
>CAXTCH010000189.1:3255-6879 GCA_964241945.1 uncultured Mucilaginibacter sp. | reverse complement strand
GCTTTTAAATAATAAAGTTCAAATTTAAAAGGACTTGGTCATTTCTAGCGATAGCTAGAAATTCTTTAAAGTACACCCATCTGTAACAGAAGATTTCTCGCTATCGCCCGAAATTACAACATAAGCTTTAATCAACCTGTTGTAATTAGTTGTTAGTCGTGCGGCGCTTCCATTACCTCTTTATCATTCTTTTCTTCATTCATCACGTGAATGCAGCTCAAGTTAAAGAGCGAAAAGACATAATAACCATCCAACTGGAACCCGGCGAACAATGGTGGGGAGGTACAGTAGCCGATGGGCATAAAGCGCCGTACGGCAATTTCAAGTATGAACTTAATCTCTTAGGCAACAACCGCTCTAACCAGGCGCAGCCTTTATTAATTTCCAGTCATGGCCGGTATGTATGGAGCGAGCAACCCTTTGCATTTTCGTTTGCCAATGGGCAATTAAAAATTGATCATACGTATGCTGCTGTAATCACCGGTAAGGCTGGCCGTACCTTAGCCGACGCCTACCAGTGGGTAAGTAAACACTACTTTCCGGCCAGCGGCAAAATGCCCGATAGTTTATTGTTTGAGCGCCCGCAATGGAACACCTGGATTGAATTGACCTACCATCAAAATCAAAAAGACATTCTGAATTATGCGCATGGCATCATATCGCACGGCTTCTCACCGGGTGTGCTGATGATTGACGATACCTGGCAAGACGATTACGGCGTATGGGAATTTCATTCCGGCCGCTTCCCTGATCCTAAACTCATGATGGATTCCCTGCACCGCATGGGCTTTAAGGTGATGCTGTGGGTATGCCCCTTTGTAAGCGCCGACTCGCCGCCCTACCGGGAACTGAAAGATAAGAATGTGTTTTTAAAGAACCGTACAGTCCCGGTTATACAAACCTATGGCAACGAAAAAAATGATCCGGCCATTATTCATTGGTGGAACGGGGCCAGCGCCCTGCTGGATTTTACCAATCCGGCGGCCGTTAACTGGTTTGCCGCGCAGCTTACCCGTTTACAGCAGGTGTATGGGGTAGATGGCTTTAAATTTGATGCCGGCGATGCTAATTTTTATCCGCTCACTACGCTGGCGTCTCAACCGGTATTGCCCAATGCGCATACGGAGCTGTATGCCAAAATCGGCCTGCAATATCCTTTGAATGAATATCGCGCCGCCTGGAAAACTGCCGGTCAGCCTTTAGCACAGCGACTGCTGGATAAATACCATACCTGGGAGGATTTGCAAAAGCTGGTGCCCCAGGTAATGGCCCAGGGATTAATGGGCTATGCCTTTACCTGCCCGGATATGATTGGCGGCGGTGATTTTACTTCCTTTCAACCCGGCTCGCACATCGATCAGGATTTGGTGGTGCGCTCGTCTCAATGCCATGCCCTGATGCCGATGATGCAGTTTTCGGTAGCGCCCTGGCGGGTACTGGACAGCACACATTTAAATGCCGTAAAGCAAGCTGTCTCCCTGCGGCAAAAGTTCATACCCTTAATTATGCAGTTGGTACATCAGGCCGCCCAAACCAATGTGCCGGTGGTAAGGCCGATGGAATTTGTATTCCCTGACCAGGGCTTTGCTATGGTAAAAGATCAGTTTGTGTTGGGCGACCAACTTATTGTAGCGCCTCAGCTTACCAGGGAAACTTTCCGGCAGGTATTACTACCCAAAGGCGACTGGCAAGCAGATGACGGTAAAATTTATAAAGGCCCTTGTAAAGCAACACTACAAGTGCCTTTAAGCCGGTTGCCTTATTTCAAAAAAATCAACTAAAACCGGTAATTAAATACCACGCCGGTGGTCCAGGTAGTATACAAAATACTGGAGCCTGAGCCGCCATCAACGGTATTATATGAATAATTGGCGCTGCCATAAAAGTTGAATTTCGTTTCCAAACCCAACTGGGCGTTCTCGCCGACGGCAAATATAATCCCGGCTTTGGGGGCAAAGTAAGCAAAGCCACCGCTAAATCTCCCGGCTTCTTCGCCCACATTATCCACCTGACTGAGGTAAGAATAGCTGGTAAAATAATTACCCAAATTAACACCTCCATACAGGCTGGCACCTCTACTAAGGCGAAAATCGTACTTGGCGCTGGCGTATACAGAAAAAATGGAGTAGTTGCTATAACTGATAGCGCCTACTTCCTGGCCGTAGGCATAAAGGGCATAGCTGTCCTGCTTAGGCTGAAATTCCCGGTAGCCGGCATGAAGGCCAAAGGTAAAGCCGCCCAATTGCTTGGTAATTCCGCCCTCAAAGGCAGGAGCAATTTTGTATACGCCGTTCAGGTTGTGCAGGGGCACGTCATAACCTGCACCGAGGGTAAGGCCAATGCCCGAGCCACCGCTGCCATCATAATTTACATTGGTGGTATTGTACTGTGCACGAACGGCAGACCCCATGCAAATTAAGGTAACTAATAGCGTAACCTTGAACAAGCTCTTTTTCAGTGTTTTGGCCGGTGGCAGATAATATTTATTTTTTAGCGAAACAAAACTACGGTAAGGGTTAAAATAAGGGAACATGAGCGGTTTAAGGGTTAGTCAAAGCCGAAAAATAATAAATGCAGATTATAATCTGTTATAATCTGAGTAAAATTTCTTTCAGCCATTACCCGCTTTGGTGTTGTATGCGGTGAGGAATTTAACGCCTGTTACTCCTTCCGGTGCCGGCAACGCTCCTTAAATTCTTCCCTGAAACGCAGGCGCTCTTCCTCGCTCATGTGCCGCCATTTATCGCGCATTTGCCATGACCGGTCGCCGGCACCAAAGCGCCCGCGGGGGCCAAAGCCGAATTTGCCGAATAAAATACGGCTGAGCAGCAACAAGGCAGCGGCTTGCCAGTAATTAAGCGGACGTGCGGCAGTTACCTGGGGTAAAACGCTGTTCCACAACCATTGCACTATAGCACCAAGTAAAAAGAACAAGGCCAGCATCAATACTCCGAACAAGGCTCTTGCAGGGCGGCGGCCTCTGCGGGGAAATTTAGCGTTCATGGTTTAATAATTTAATAGTTCTTTATACAAACTTTCGAGCCGTGCACGCAGGTGCTTTACCGCATACCCTTTTCTCGAAATAATGGTTTTTAATTTTTCGCCGGTTTCATCGGCAATTTGCTGCAGGGTTTTGTCCTCCAGTTCATTCCATACAAATACCTGCCGCTGGTTTTCGGGCAGCTCATTTAAGGCCACAAACAGTTCCTGCCAGAATACATCCTTCAGATACACTGTTTCGGGGTCGTCTTCGTCGGCCAGCAGGATAGCGCCAATAGTAAACTCGCCGTCCTCATCCTCCATGATGAAATCTTCCAGGGCTTCCGTCTTTTTCTTGCGGTAACGGTCGGTAATTTTGTTTTGTGCTACACGGTACAGCCAGCTGCTTACCTGTTCTATCTCCTCAGCATCTACCGCCTGGCTCAGCTGCACCCACACATCCTGCAAAATATCTTCGGCATCCTCGGCAGTACCCACACGGCCACGAATAAAGCTGAACAAGCTTTTGCCGTATTCCTTTACCGTTTTAATGAGTTGCTGCCCCGAACTGCCTGACATTGATACTTTGCTGTTTTTAGGTAAAGACGGATGACAGCAGAAATTACTTTAAATTATTGAATAAAT
>CAXTCH010000189.1:0-3155 GCA_964241945.1 uncultured Mucilaginibacter sp. | reverse complement strand
TCCATTTTGTAACTTGGTTATTACTATAAGTTGTGTTTGCAATTTTGTAGTAAGTTTGGAAGTAACGATATGATAACAAAAAGATTACCTAAAAAAGCCGCGGCTTATACTTTAGCTGCTGTGGCGCTGGCCCTGAGCGCTTACACTTTAGATAAAATTACGCCTGATCCGGTTTTTGAAAATCTGGACACTTCAGTGCGGCCGCAGGATAACTTTTTTGAGTATGCCAACGGCGGCTGGCTGAAACGCAATCCCATCCCGGCAGCTTATTCAAGCTGGGGTATCGGCAATGTGGTGCAGGAAGATATCCGCACCCGCCTGAAAAAAATCAACGAAGATGCCTTGAACGCCCATGCCGCCAAAGGTACGGCGACGCAAAAAATTGGTGATTTTTATTACAGTGGTTTAGATACCGTACAGCTTGAGAAAGAAGGCGTTGGTCCGGTAAAAGCACAGCTCGATATCATTGAGGCCGCCAAAGATGTAAACGGCATTTTGTATGCGGCGGCTTATATCACTGCCTATGGCTCGCGTAATTTTATCGGTACCGGTGTGGGGCAGGATGCCAAGAATAGTTCGAAGATGATGCTGCAGATGCGCCAGGGCGGTTTGGGTTTGCCTAACCGTGATTACTATTTTAAAACCGATAGCCGCACTACCCGCATCCGTACCGATTACCAGACCCGGCATTTACCCGCCATGCTGCAGCTCTCGGGCCTGAGCCCTGAGCAGGCTACCGCAGCCGCTGCAAGCGTATATAAAATCGAAAAGTTTCTGGCCGACAGCAACCGCAAACTGGAGCAAATGCGCGATCCCTACCGCAACTATAACAAAATGCCGGTAGCCCGCCTCAACCAACTGACGCCGCTAATTAACTGGAATACCGTATTTAAGAACTTGGGTTATAAACCGGTGGATACTGTAATTGTAGGCCAGCCGGAATACTATCGCGCGGTAAATACTGCTTTGCAAACTTTTAGTGCGGATGACTGGAAGGCCTACTTACGCTGGAAGGTGATTTCCTCTAACGCCTCTTATCTCACTAAGGCGCTGGAAGATGAAAATTTCCGCTTCAGCGGAACAGTGCTGTCGGGACGTAAAGAGCAGTTGCCGCGCTGGAAGCGCGTATTGGATACCGAGAACAGCCTGATGGGCGAGCTGCTGGGCCAGTTATTTGTAAAAGAATACTTCCCGGTGCCCACTAAACAGCGCTATGCCCAAATGGTAGAAAATATGCGCGAAGCTTACCGCGAACACATTCAGAAACTGACCTGGATGAGCCCTGAAACCAAGCAAAAAGCGTTGGCTAAGCTTAACGCCATTCATCCCAAAGTAGGTTACCCGGACGAATGGAAAGATTTCTCAACGCTTACCATCAGCCGTGCATCTTATGACGGCAATGTGTTGGAGGCCCGGCTGTGGGCCTACCATAACAACATAGATAAACTGGGTAAACCGGTGAATCATAAAGAATGGGGCATGACACCGCAGACCTACAACGCCAGCTATAGCCCGTCGAACAACGAAATTACGTTGCCTGCCGCCCAATTTTTAATTCCGGGTGCTAAAGACCAGGAGGTGGATGACGCCGTAGTGTATGGTTATGCCGCTGCCTCTACCATCGGCCATGAGATGACGCATGGGTTTGACGACCAGGGCCGCCAGTTTGATGCCAAAGGTAACCTGAAGGGCTGGTGGACACCGCAGGATTCGGTAAAATTTACCCAGCGCGCCCAAATGCTGGTGAACCAGTTTAACGGTTATACCTTGCTGGACAGCCTGCATGTAAACGGTAAAGCCACTTTAGGCGAAAATATTGCCGACTTAGGCGGTATTGCCATCGGCCTGACTGCTTTTGAAAAAACCAGGCAATATAAAGAAGGCAAAAAGATTAATGGCTTAACGCCTTTACAACGTTTCTTTTTAGGCTATGCCTTAGGCTGGCTGGGTCAAACTCGCAGTGAGGCGCTGGCCAACCAGATTTTAACCGATGTGCACTCGCCCGATTTTTTGCGGGTAAACGGTCCGTTTATGGATACCCCTGAGTTTTACCAGGCCTTCAACATAAAACCCGGCGACAAAATGTGGCTCGACCCGGACAAGCGGGTAATTATTTGGTAAATTATGCAACAGCGATGAGGTCATACCCATCGCTGTTTTTATTTTAGGCCGATGCAGTTTATTCATGCCCTTTTACAATGGTTACAGCAGCAAAGCTGGCTCGAACTTACGGCAGTAGTTACCGGCTTGCTATGCGTTTACCTGGCTGCCATTAATAATATATGGAACTGGCCTTTGGCGATCATCAGCACCGGCATCAGTATTTATGTGTTTGAGCAAAACCAGTTGTATGCCGATATGGGGCAGAATATTTACATGACGCTCATCAACATTTATGGTTGGTATTACTGGAGCCATCGCCCTAAAGATGCGGCAAAGGTACCGGTTACCCGCATCACACTCCGGCAGGTAACGGCCTTTATTTTAATTGTGGGACTGGCTACGCCGGTGTTAGGCTATACCTTGATTACCTTATCCCCTATATTGCATTACAAACCGGCCGCCTTTCCGTACCTGGATACCTTTTGTACCGCCTGCAGCCTGGTAGCCCAAGTGTTTATGGCCCGCAAGGTCTTGGAAAACTGGCTGATCTGGATTTTTGTAGATATGATTTATGTAGGTGTATACACAGCTAAGCATCTGGAACCTTTTGCTTTTATGTTTGGAATATATGCTTTAATAGCAGTAAAGGGGTATGTGGACTGGCGAAAAGATTACCGAAAGCAGGCCCCACCTAACCCTCTCCAAATGAGAGGGCTTTAAAAATATAACAAATGTATTATCTGCGCCCCACATTTAAAGCCCTCTCATTTGGAGAGGGTTGGGTGAGGCTTTTCAATTCTTTTGTCACAAATACAGCCGGCATAAACCCCCGTTATCCCTTCCACTATTATTTACTAACTTTGCCGCATGATTATTGAAGTTTTGAAATCAAAAATTCATCGGGCTAAGGTAACGCAGGCAGAACTGAATTATGTAGGCAGCATTACCATTGATGAAGATTTGATTGAAGCTGCGAACATTATTCCGAACGAAAAAGTGCAGATTGTGAACAACAACAACGGCGCACGTTTTGAAACCTATGTAATAAAAGG
>CAXTCH010000188.1:0-6951 GCA_964241945.1 uncultured Mucilaginibacter sp. | reverse complement strand
GTTACAGCGCACAACGAAGCCAGCACGAGCAGGGTCATCAACTTCTTTTTCATAAGGGTAATGTTAGTAATGGTATAATGACTTCCCGCCTTTAATTGTTTGCTTGTTCATCACACCTTATTCCTGGCCCTTTAAAGCGGCTTTTATTGGAGCTGATGCAATCGGTTTTAGTGGTATACTTATTATTGCAATTTAGGGCAAACCGATCTGCAAACTGGAGAATATTTCCTTTAAAATATTATGTTTAATTAGCTTTGGTAAAAATCTTTGTTAAAATAATGAACCTTATCAAAAGCAATTTATTTGGTGTTCTTCTTGTATTATTCACTCTGTTGCATTTGACTTCTTACAGTCAAACTCAGGTAGAAATGGATTTAAAAGCGGCTGGGCAATATAAAAAAGCTGACAAAGAATTAAATGTTGTCTATCAGAAAATACTTAAGGAATACGCATCGCAACCTGTATTTGTAAAGAAGTTTAAAGCTGCTCAAAGAATATGGCTGCAACTTAGGGATGCAGAACTGGCTGCAAAGTTTCCCAATCCAAACGACTATGGTAGTGTTGAGCCAATGTGCGAGGCTTTGTACTTGGAAAGCTTAACTAAAGAAAGAACAAAATTCTTAAATGTATGGTTGAATGGCATTCCTGAAGGCGATGTTTGTAGTGGGTCTGTTAAAATAAAGCAGTGATATACTGTGGGTAATAGATATCCCCTGCATTCTCATAAAACAAGCTTAAGCATTATCTACACTACTGGCAGATGAAACTATGCTCAACTTTTGTAAAACATCCATCAAAACAATCTGCCTGCTCTCCTTATATCATTTAAGCCTTACTTAAATTATACACTACAGTATCATCATCCGGTGGGGTAGAATCTGTATCAGAAGGCACAAACCCCAGCTTGTTTAACAGATGCAATGAGCGTACGTTATCTTTATGTGTACAGGCTTCAATAGCATTCAACTGCAGCTGTTCAAAGGCGTAGCGGATCACCTCCGTCAGCGCCTCCTGCATGATGCCTTGACCCTGGTGTGCAGGCAGTAGCTCATAGCCCATTTCGGCCATGCGGCCGTCATCTGAAAAATTCCACATACAGGCCGTGCCGATTACCCGGTTGTCTTCGGGCAGCGTGATGCCCCAGTACAGCCATTTGGTTTGGGAAATGCCTGAGTTGATCCAGTTGATGAAATAGATAGCTTCACTTAGCTGTTCTGCAGCTTTGCGGTTGGTAAACCGGATGACATCGGGGTTGGACCGTATGTCAAAAATTTCCTGTTCATCATTCAGCGTAAGCGGCCTGAGCTGCAGGCGTTGCGTGCGTAATAACGGATGAGGCGTAACGGGAGTCGGCATGGTGTAATATATGTATTTTAGCCAACTTTATTCGGGTCTGAAAGTTTATTAGGCTGATGGTTTCTCATTTCGATCAGTCAAATTTTCACACGCTTTGCAACCAGCTGGCCAAAGAACACCCGGTGTTTAATACCATTATTGTGCGTTATGGTTACCCGCCGTTGTGGCACCGGCCCAATACTTTTGAAACGCTGGTACATGTTATTCTGGAGCAGCAGGTTTCACTGTCCTCTGCGCTGGCAGCGCTGAAAAAGCTGCAGGACCGCATTGAGCAGATTACCCCAAGCCGCCTGCTGCTGCTTACCGACCAGGAGCTACGAGCCTGCTATGTAAGCCGGCAAAAAATTGTTTACATTAAAAACTTAGCTGAGGCCATTTTAGGCGGACAACTCAATTTAGAGCAACTGCCTGAATTGCCGGAAGAAGAAATAAGAAAACAGCTTACCCAACTCAAAGGCATCGGCACCTGGACATCAGACATTTACCTGATGATGGTGCTTAACCGGCCGGATGTTTTCCCGGCGGGCGACCTGGCCGTGGTGCGTACCATGAAAATGCTGATGCCCTTTCCGCCGGAGGTGACCCGCCTCGAGCTGACCGCCATTGCCGAAGCCTGGCGCCCATACCGGACCATTGCCACCTATTTATTATGGCATTATTACCTGAGCCGTAAGCTGCCCATACTGCATGCCAGTAGTTAACCTGCTATAAACCAAACTGCTGTAAAAACCAGCCGATAATTTGGTGATTTAATACTATGGTAATCATAATACCGCTGATGGCCCCGAAAAAGTGAGCATCATGATTAATAGAATCACGCGATTGCCTGGAGGCATACCAGCAATACACCAGGTACAGCAAGCCAAACAGCCATGCCGCAATCGGGATGGGTATGAATATCAACCCCATCTCGCTGCGCGGATTGAACAGGATAAAGCTGAAAATTACGGCGCTGATTGCACCCGAAGCACCCAGGCTATAATACCAGGGTTCGTCGCGATACTTACCTACGGTGGGCAGGTCGCTTAATATCAGGCTGCCCATGTATAACAGGCCAAATTGCCAATGCCCTAAATACCGGGCCTCCAGCGTAAAGGCAAAAAAGTAAAACGACAGCATGTTGAACAGCAGGTGCGTCCAGTCGCGGTGTACAAAGCCGCTGGTAATTACCGTGTAAATGCGCTCCCCGCGCGATACACTGTAAGGGTGCAGCATCAAATTGCGCAATAAGTTCTCATTGCTGAAGGCAATCAGGCTCATTAAAAGGGTAATGGCAAAGATGGCCGAGGCCACCGGTGCATAAATCAAATATTCTATCATTTAATATAAATCGAGTTGTGCAGGCGTCAATAAACGGCCTACCGGGTAATGCAGGTAAGAGGGTTCAAAATATTCGGAGTGATGGTATACCCATTCCAGCTGTGCCGAAGCGCTGCCGGCCAGTTTGGCATCTTTGGCTTTCTCAGCTTCCAGCTGTGTTTTCAATTCGGGATGCGATTTTAAATAGTCGGCGGCAATATCTTCAAACACATAATCCGAGTAATGCTCTTTCTGGCCCAGTACCGAATCAAAAAACCCCCAGGTAAAAAATGAATCTACCCCCTGCGGCTCCAGTGTTTCTACAATATAACGGTTACAGGCCTGGTTAGTATATACCACATAATCCCCGGCCAAGTATTTTACCGGGATGTTTACCGTGCGCAGCTGCACATTGCTGTGCAGGTAATGCCCTTCAAACGGACGGGTTGCGGTTTTGTAATCGGCAATATAATAGGTTTGCAGCTGTAAAGTGGTATCATGCTTTAACTGATGCATCTGTACATGGTTCAGTTTAAATAAGTCGATAATCTTCCCCCAGGCCTGAGGGATTATATAAGCCTCCGGTTTATCGGCGTATAGCGTTGGTTTATAATTGTCGAAGTATTTAATAGATTTTGTATATGGCCTGCTGCGATCATAATACAAACGCGGCAAACCGCTGATGGCACTGGGTTTGTAAGCGGCGGCATAACCCTTAAAAAGCAGGGTATCGTAATGCTGCACGTCAGGTGCCCAGTTAAGGGCAAAAGATTTTTGCTGCTTCACCTGGGCATCGGCTTTAACTTTCAGTTCGCCTATTTGCCGGGCATCGCGCTGATAAATGTCAATTAAGTGCTGCATAAAGTCATACGTCGAATACACACGCTTATCATAAGGTTTTAGCATGTGGGTTTCGGTAATATAACTAATGATGTTGCGCTGCGCAGTAAAGCCGGTAGAAAAGCGCGGCGTTTCTAAAAAAGCCACAATACCTGAGTCGGGCGTGCCGCGTACTTCCTCCACGTAAGGGGTCATTTCATAGCCGCTCTGCTTCATGCGGCGGTATAGTTCAGGGGTAAGGGTTTTAGCGGTGTAGTTGGCCAGAATAGGGTTTTGTTTATCCTTTTGCGTCTCAATCAGCGTCATTACGTATTGGTAGTCAGCCCCGTCGCTGGTATGGTTGTCCAGAAATACTTCGGGCTGCCAGGTGTTGAGTATCTGCATAAAGGCCAGCACGTTGCGACTGTCGGCTTTAATAAAATCACGGTTCAAATCCAGGTTACGCGCATTGCCCCTGAAACCATAGGCACGCGGCCCGTTTTGGCTGATGCGTGACACGCCGCGGTTCAGGCAGCCGTCAATATTGTAAACGGCGATGAAGCAAAGCACTACATCCTTGGGCAGCTTGTTGTTTTTAAGCAGATCGCGCACCAGCATCATACTGGCATCAATGCCTTCCGGCTCACCGGGGTGAATGCCGTTGTTGATAAGCAGCACCCGCTTGTTCTGTTTTTTTATCAGTGCCGGGTCAAACACCCGGTCTTTTGAAAGCACCACCAGCGTGAGCGGCTTACCCACATCGGTAGTGCCATAGTTGATTAATTTTACTTGGTTATACTTTTGGCTTAATTGCCGGTAGTACGTTATAATCTGGGTATAGTTAGCGGTATAGTTTTTATCGCTGCTTTGCTCAAAGGGGGTAAGCTGCGCATAGGCCGGAAAGCAAAGCATCAGGCTTATCCATGTAGCAGGAAAGAATTTTTTGAAGGAGAGGTGCATATCGTACAAATATAACCGCTGCACCCGAAAACGCAATTTACTCCAAAGCCTTAATTTCGGCCTGCAACTTTTTGGGCAAGCTGCCTATAATTAATTCATACGATTCATCTATCATTTCCATTAACTGCTTATCAGTTAATGAGCCGTTGATAAAAACCGTATTCCAGTGGGTTTTATTCATGTGAAAACCAGGCTGCACCTCGGAGTAGCGTTCGCGTAAGTCAACGGCGTTCTCCGGGTCGCATTTCAAATTTACACGGTCGGCGTTTTTCAGGTCGGCCAACGCATAAATTTTATTCCCCGCTTTAAATACCAGCGTATCTTCGCCAAAAGGAAAGCCGGCCTCGGTACCGGGCTTACCCATGCAGTACTGGTGCAAGGTTTCCATATCCATAACTTAATACAACCGCCGGATATTTTTCTTGTAAGCGATTACATCACCAAAGTTAAACTTAATTCCGATAGTGATTTGCCGGTATTGGTCGAGCGCATTATTTTTAAACTTAGCGCTGGGATCGTTATACCCGTCCAGGCCTTCATTAAAAGTAATGTTATGGCGATAGCCTAAATCGATGGCAATAGAAGGTTCATCGTATTGGTTATAAATTTTAATTTCATATCCAAAGCGCAGCGGAATCATAAACTCGGTACTTTTATCAAAGCCCGGAAAGGTGTAAGAAGGATCATAAGGGGAGGTTCTTTGTATGGAAACCATATTGTTATGAATCATCCCCATTCCGGTACCGATATAAAAGTTTTTTACAAAATTTAAAAAAAAGCTATCGCCGTAATCTAAAATTTCGCCTACCTGCAAATCGGCATGCAATATCAAGGCCTTGTAATCATTAGTAAATTGCCGGCCATCCACATCAACAGTTTTACTGGTATTACTGCCGCCCGACAGGGAACCAAATTGCAGCTCGGCAGCTACCGGTAAAAACGGGCTGTAGTTGTACACAAAATTTACATTGAAGGCTGTTTTATCATATGATTTTTTTAAGTCGGCATAAGCACGGGTAGAATTGGCTTCCACCTGTACGCCAAATGGTGCATAATTGTATCCGTTTTGGGCTTTAAGCCAGGTGCTGATACCAATAAATGCGATGAAAAGAATGATTTTTTTCAACCTTATGCTGTTAATTAATACTTTTAAACCCATAGGTTAAACCTGCACCTATGCAGGTTGGGCTAAAAAGCAATACTTGTATTATGGATATTACTCCTTTACTTAATTATACGCTAACCGGGCGCTTTTTAAAATACGTTACCATTGATACGCAATCTGACCCGGCTTCGGTTACAATTCCGTCAACAGAAAAGCAAAAAAATTTAGGAAGAGTATTGGTAGAGGAGCTGCAGACCATAGGAATTGCCGATGCACACCTGGACGAATATGGATACGTGTATGCCACCATCCCTGCCCGTACGGATAAACCGGATGTTCCGGTAATCTGCTTCTGCTCGCACATGGATACCTCGCCCGATTGCAGCGGCGAAGGGGTAAAACCTATCATCCATCACAATTATCAGGGCGGAGATATTGTATTACCTGATGATACTTCGCAGGTGCTCAGCCTTGCTCATCATCCGGAATTGAAAAATCAAATCGGGAACGATATCATTACCGCCAGCGGTACTACCTTGTTGGGCGCTGATAACAAGGCCGGGGTAGCCGAAATTATGGATGCCTGTTACCAGCTGATGCAGCATCCTGAAATTAAGCACGGCACCATCAAAATACTGTTTACGCCCGACGAAGAAATTGGCCGGGGTGTTGACAAGGCAGACCTGCAAAAATTAGGCGCTTTTGCTGCCTATACTGTTGACGGTGAAACTGCCGGCAACATGGAGAACGAAACTTTTTCGGCCGATGGGGCTAAGCTGACAATACAAGGCATCAGCGCACATCCGGGTTTTGCCAAAGGGCAAATGCAAAGCGCCGTTAAAATTGCTGCCCGCATTGTAGCCGCTCTGCCGTTTGAGCTTTCGCCCGAGGGTACGGAGGGCAGGCAGGGCTTTGTGCACCCGGTAGGCATAGAGGGACATGCAGAGCAGGCCACAATTGAGTTTATCATCCGCGATTTTGATGAAGCCCGGCTACAGGCACATGCACAGGTAATTGAGCAAACTGCGGCGGGGGTAATAACTGCTTTCCCGGGAGCAGGTTACCGGTTACAAGTGAAACCGCAATACCGTAACATGCGCGAAGTGCTGGACGGCTATCCGCAGATTGTAGAATATGGCATGGAGGCCATCCGGCGTGCTGGCCTGGAAGCCAAGCTGTGCAGCATTCGCGGCGGAACCGATGGTTCGCGATTATCTTTTATGGGCCTGCCCTGTCCTAATATTTTTGCCGGTGAGCATGCCTTTCATGGCCGGCAGGAATGGGTATCGGTGCAGGACATGCAGAGCGCTGTAAGGACCATTTTACACTTGTGCATAATTTGGCAGGAACGCAGCTAAATGTAAATTGCCAGGCAAACGACGAATATTCAGGGATAATAAACCGCATCAGCC
>CAXTCH010000187.1:0-6959 GCA_964241945.1 uncultured Mucilaginibacter sp. | reverse complement strand
GGCAATTTCAGCCAGTTTGTTAATGCCCATCAATACCACTACCGTAGCCTTGCTTTTGGCTGCTTCGTATAAGTCGGCCGAAATTTGCCCGTTAGCTGTGGTTCCGGTTACCACCCAGACGCTTTCGCTCAGGCCACGGTGCGTTACCGGTATTTGTTGCAGGCCGGGAACTCCGATAGCACTGGAAACGCCCGGTATTACCTGCGCCGGAATACTGTAAGAAGCTGCAAAATCAAGCTCCTCGTAACCACGGCCGAATATGAACGGGTCGCCTCCTTTAAGACGTACTACATGTCCATAATTTATAGCATAATCAATCATTAATTTATTAACCGCTTCCTGCGAGTAAGAATGATCGCCTGAGCGCTTGCCCACATACACTTTCACTGCGTGTGCCGGCGCAAAATCCAACAGTTCTTCATTTACCAATGCATCATACAATATCACATCGGCAGTTTGCAGGGCTTTAATACCTTTCACGGTAATTAATTCCGCATCGCCCGGGCCGGCGCCTACTAAAGTGATATGCGGTTCTTTAACTGTAGTTTTATTTTGAGTGGTTACTTTCATGCTTTTAATTCCTCGCGTTTATTCCTTATATCATTTAAAAACTCACCGGCTTGCTGTAAGTAAGCTGCAGCAAAGGCTTCTGACGGCTCGTTTTGATTGAGCTGTAATACCAGTTCGCTAAAGCTTGCTGGCAGAGGTACCAAGCCTGTATCTACAAACCGGGCATCAAATTCTTTAATTACTCCGGTTTGGGTGCTGCTGTTCACATTTCTGTCAAGCAACAGCGCTTTGGCCGAACTTATAAAAGTGTTGTAACCATGGTAGATGGCGTCAGCCCAGCGCTGTTCTGCAAAAGCTTCTTTCCCCCAGTTTAGCTTTTCTTCAGCTTCAAACAGTAAGGTTGTTACCAGGTCTACCATTACGCCGGCGCATTCGCCCACGCCGATAGCAGTAGCAAAGGCTTCCGCATGACCCCAATCAATATATTCATCGTCGGTTAGTGTTGTTAAATCGGCCAGGGGCTTCAACAACTGGTAAAAATAATCTTTGCCTTTGTGGTCATAGTAGTTATGAAAGGGCTCTCCGCCGGTTGAGTTTTCCTGATAATCATTAAGCACCCATCTAAGCACATGGGTTGCCCGCTTGGCAGGCACTTTGATAACTTTATCAGCCGCCCGCCCCGCACCATCACCTATGGTGCCGCCGCCTAATAACACCTGTACAGAAGGCAGCACACGACTGCCGGCTTTTAACGAACTGCCATGAAACCCGATATGCGCCAGCCCGTGCTGACCGCAGGAATTCATGCAACCGCTGATTTTTATTTTGATGTCGCGGTTATATACCAAATGCTCGTACTCAGTGTACACCAATTCTTCCAATACGCGCGACAAGGTCATACTATCAGATATGCCCAAATTACAAGTATCAGTTCCCGGACAGGTCGTTACGTCTGCAATGCTGTCAAAACCGGGATTGGCCAGTCCTACATTGGTTAGCGCTTCAAATAGTGCAGGCAGCGCTTCAGCCCTTACATATTTCAATAACAAACCTTGATTTTGTGTGATGCGTATTTCGTCGGCTACCAAGCCCTGTATGCCGGTCACTAATTGCCGGGCTACGGGTGTATGAATGTCGCCCATAGTTACCTTTACATATACACCATAATATCCAGGTTGCTTTTGCTCAAATACGTTTGTAGCACGCCAAACTTCATATTTCAGCTGATCATTTACAATAGACTCAGGATAAGTATCGGCAGATGGCAGCTGCGGCTGGCTTAATGCCTCGCGATTTATAATGAATTTTTTTACTTTGTTGGCCGTCTTTTCTACTTCAGCCAAACGCAGTATTTCCTCAACTCCTATTTTCTGAACCAAAAATTTTAACCGGGCCTTGTTGCGGTTGTTGCGTTCGCCATATCGATCAAATACACGAATGATGGATTCAATATAAGGAATCAATTCATCTTCCGGCAGGAACTCATGTACCGGGTGAGCAATTGCAGGCTGCGCGCCCAAACCTCCGCCTAACAATACTTTAAAGCCGCGTTCATCACCGTTGCGCAGTTTGGGAATGAAGCCCAGATCGTGGATGTAAGTAAAAGCAGTATCAACCTCATTTGATGAAAAGGCAATTTTGAATTTGCGGCCCATATCCTGGCAAATCGGGTTACGCAAAAAGTATTCAAATACCGCATGAGCGTAAGGCGATACATCAAATGGTTCTGACGGATCAATACCCGCTGCGGGCGATGAAGTAACATTACGCACGGTATTACCGCAGGCTTCGCGCAAGGTGATGTCGTCTTGTTCGAGTTCGGCCCAGAGCTGAGGTGTGCGGTCGAGGCTTACGTAATGGATTTGTATGTCCTGGCGGGTGGTAAGGTGTAAATTACCGCTTCCATACTCATCGGCAATGTCGGCAATGCGCAGCAGTTGTTTAAAAGTCACCCTGCCAAAAGGTAACTTGATGCGCACCATTTGTACGCCGGGTTGCCGCTGGCCGTAGATACCCCGCGCCAGGCGCAAACTTCTGAACTTTTCGTCGTGTATTTTGCCCTCTTGGAATAACCTGATTTTCTTTTCGAGATCAATAATGTCCTTCTCTACTATTGGGTCTTCCAGTTCGGTTCTGAAACTTAGCATCGTTCAATTTTTCCGTTTACAAAAATGCCTCTATAGTTTAAAGACTAAAGAGGCATAGTGATTTATAAAATACTATCCGGTCTCAGCCTTTATCAGCTAAGCAACATACAACAATATAGAGAATTGTGACTTTTCATAAACATCGTACATTACAAATATATAGATACTATATAGAACTGGTAGATTTATTTCAAAATAATTTAAATCTTATAATTTGCTTTTACCGATTGAAGCTTGTTATTTTAACCATACATTATAAATCACCAGTTTATAAACCTGAAAAGCACATGTTGAAGTTTATTAAAGTACTGTCTGTACTGTTTGCTATACCTGTTTGTTTACACGCACAATCTGTTACTGAAAATAAATTGCCCGACTGGGCATTTGGTGGCTTTAAACGACCTGCAGGTATAAATCCCATCATTACTCCGGATAGTACCGCCAAGTTTATCGACCCTGTTCTGCATAAGTCGATAGCCTGGGAATCAAACGATACTTTTAACCCGGGGGCTGCAGTATATAAAGGTAAGGTGGTAGTGCTGTACCGATCAGAAGATAAATCAGGAGTGGGTATAGGGTACCGCACTTCGCGGTTAGGCTATGCCATCAGCGGTGACGGTTATCATTTTAATCGCAGCCAGACACCGGTATTTTATCCGGCAGATGACAGTCAGAAAAAGTATGAATGGCCTGGAGGATGCGAAGACCCGCGTGTGGCGGTTACAAAGGACGGTACTTACGTTATTTTTTATACCCAATGGAACCGCGATGTTCCACGCCTTGGCGTAGCAACATCAAAAGATTTAAAACACTGGACCAAGCACGGACCTATATTTGAAGATGCCTACAGCGGAAAATTTGTGAATATCCCTCATAAATCAGCTTCTATTTTAACTGAGGTAAGAAACGGCAAGCAGGTAATAGCCAAGATCAACGGCAAATACTGGATGTATTGGGGAGAACTGCACGTATATGCCGCTACTTCCACTAATTTGGTAGACTGGGCACCGGTAGTTAATGGCGACGGTTCATTACGTGAGCTTATTTCGCCACGCAAAGGTTACTTTGATAGTGAACTCACAGAATGCGGTCCGCCTGCGCTACTCACTTCAAAAGGCATTATCCTTTTTTATAATGGTAAAAATAAAGCCGGAGAAGATGGCGATAAACGCTTCACGCCTAACTCGTAGTGTGCGGGCCAGGCTTTGTTTGACAGGGGGAACCCAGTAAAACCCATTACCCGGCTCGACGTACCGTTTATGCGCCCCATGGAACCTTTTGAAAAAAGCGGACAGTACATCAACGGAACTGTATTTGTAGAAGGTATGGTGTACTTTAAGCAGAAATGGTTCCTGTATTATGGATGCGCTGACTCAAGGGTGGCTGTGGCGGTATATGATCCTGCACATCCGGCTGCACCCGACCCTTTAAAATAATTTTTCGGGTGAGGTAAAAATGAATTATTTCATTGTCTCATAGTTCAAATCAGGAATAAAGAATTTTTTTTAAATTGTTAATAACTTTTTTTAAATAAATTCCCTGATTATAAGCATAATACCTCTCTACATAAACTCAATTTCTTTTCTTTAAAATCCTGAATCTTTCTAAAATTCATACTTTTTGTAAATGAAAGTATAGACTGATTTAACCGGCACGATAATTAGTTTTTAACCGGTACTCCAATAAGCTATCTACCTATTTTTCACTGCTGATATAAAATCTAATATCCGGTCGACTTTTTCCAATCAGTTAAATACTTTTATTTTATCGACTTCAATAATTTCGTTCCGGAAACTTTTTGCCGGTAAAATGAAATAACTCTACAGTAAGTTCCGGTATTAAATATTTTCTTTTTGATTACTGCTTATTTAAATAGGGCACAGTTGTTGGCTATCGCCTAACACCTCGCTATTGGGCAATCAATTCCCCGCTTTCCCCAATCAGTGCGCATATTTCTGTAACAACCCTTACTTATTCGTCGTAGAAATCCACATACAAGCTGCAAAGGGTAACAAAAATTTTCATGCCAAAAACAAAAGATGAAAAATTTTTAAGCCAAGAAAGCGGTAACAAACGCCCCGAAGAAAACAGATATCGGCAGGGCGTCTGAAATTAAAAAGAAACGAATTGAATTATCATAATAAGCAAAATCAAATGAAAATCTCTCTTAGAACCAACAGCTTATCTAAATTGAATTTTCTGCGCATCATGTTATCACTGGTTGCAGTTGCTGCTTTTCAAAAAGCATCAGCAACCGTATACTACTTTTCAAGCAGCGCAGGAAACGACGATTATAGCTGCTTGCAGGCTCACAATCCTGCTACACCATGGAAGAGCCTGGAGAGATTAAATGCTTACTCAAAATTCATCGGTTCGGGCGACTCTATATTATTTAAAAGAGGCGACGTGTTTTTAGGCTCTATCATCATCAACCGCTCAGGTTCTGTTTTTGCTCCCATTTATTTCGGCGCTTATGGCGCCGGCAGAAATCCGGAAATTACAGGATTCAATACTTTAAAGGAGTGGAAAAAAATAAGAGATGGTGTGTACGAAAGCCTATGCGATGCTCAGGGTACAAATTTGATCATCAACAATGTACAACAAGCAATGGGCCGCTACCCCAACAAAGGCTACCTTTCATTTGAATCACATAACGGAAATACTTCAATCACAGACAACCAACTTAGCGGTGGCCCGGACTGGACCGGCGCAGAAGTAGTAATCAGAAAAAATCGCTGGATTATTGACCGTAATGCAATTACTGCGCAAAATGGCGGTACCATCAGCTACGCTACCAGCAGCCCTAACGTACCAACCAACGGCTACGGTTACTTCATTCAAAACAGCGCAAAGACTCTGGATCAGCTGGGCGAATGGTACTACGACGCACAGCGTAAATCAATGATGGTTTACTTCGGCGCTCATAACCCTAATGCTTATTCCGTTAAAACCAGTGTAGTAGGCAACCTGGTAGATATCCGTCGTTTCAATTACATCATGTTCGAAAACATTACGTTTTCGGGTGCCGGAAACAACGCTTTCAATATAATTCAATCGAAAAAGATTACTGTCAAAAATTGTGTGATTAATCAAACCGGTGCCGAAGCGGTGTATGCCAACTATACCCCGTTTGTAACAGTAGAAAACTGCACCATCAACCACGCCTTAAACAGCGGTTTAATTTTAGATGCCGGCTGCGCCAACTCTGTGATATTGAATAACGAAATTAAAAACATCGGACTTATTGCAGGCATGGGAAAAAGCAGCTCAGGCACTTATGAGGGTATCTCTTCCTTCGGTGAAAATACACAGATTGAGAAAAATAAAATTGATAGTGTAGGTTACAACGCCCTATACTTCGGCGGAAGTTCTTCTTATGCTAAAAACAACTATATTACTTACTTCTGCTTAACTAAAGATGATGGCGCCGGTATTTACATCGGAGATTGGTCTGTCACCGCCAATAAGAAAGTAATCGGTAACATTGTATTACATGGTATGGGTAACGGTGCAGGTACTACCTATCCAAATTCAATGCAGGCTGAAGGCATTTATATTGATGACAATACCCAAAGCGTTGTAATTGCCAACAATACAGTAGCCGAATGCTCTAATAACGGCATCAAAATACACAATGCTAAAGACATTGACATTTACAACAATTTAGCTTATAACAATGGTGTGCAATTGCGCCTGGAGCAGGATCATTACATTGCCAGCAGCAGCTACATCCGCAATAACCAAATTGTAAACAACACTTTCTTTTCAAACAACAATACACAGCCCGCAGCTAAGTTCTCTACCCATCAGGACGATATCGACGCTTTTGGCAAGTTAGACAGCAATTACTATTGTCGCCCTAACAATGAATTAAAAGCCATTGTAGCTTCAACCGTGAAAAACGGCCATGGTGTAAATCAAAATTACAATGTAACCAACTGGAAATCAGCTTACGGCAAAGATAAATCATCAGCTGAAGTACAATCAGAGGATATCATCTTTGAATACAATGCGTCAAACACCGCAAAAACTATCGCTTTGACCCGTCACTATGAAGATGTTCACCATAAATTATACACCGGAAAAGTAACCATTAGCCCTTACTCATCAGTGCTTTTGGTTGCCAGCACCAAACGTGCACCGGCTGAAGTGTTTGCCAGCAATCACATGAACAATAACCATAACCAGTTAAGTGAATAAATTATAAAAGAGAAGAGAAATACAAAAGCCGGTATGTTAATACATACCGGCTTTTGTATTTCAGGATATAACCGACTTTTCCAGGTATTTAGAATCGTAGGC
>CAXTCH010000186.1:3534-6964 GCA_964241945.1 uncultured Mucilaginibacter sp. | reverse complement strand
TACGTACCTATTGCGGATAGTTCTCGTCATAACTTATCATCCAGTTGGTACCGAACTTATCGGTAAAGTGGCTGAACAATGCCCCCCAAAACATTTTTTCCAAAGGCATAATATTGCTGCCGCCTTCCGAAAGGCCGCTAAACAGGTGACGTGCTTCTTCTTCGCTGGCTGTGCTTACCGAGATATAGAAGTTATTGCCTGCAATAAAATTATCCGACATCGGGCCAAATGCGTCCGAACCCATCAGCACAAAACCCTTATCATTAACAGGTAAGGCGATATGCATAATTTTGTCCTTTGCTTCTTCAGGGGCAGGAACGTCGGGCATATCTCCGAAGCGCATTACGCTGGCAAACTCACCGCCAAAAACGGACTTATAAAAATTAAACGCCTCCTCGGCATTGCCTTTAAAGTTTAAGTAGGGATTAAAAATCGGCATAATGGTTCAAATTGATAATTAGTGTTTAAGTAAAGTTTAGTTGACTGTTAATGAACAGGTTTCGACTGGTTGGGCTGTTTGAAAAATTTAAGTTAAAACTATTTTTGAAATTTTGCACCATTATAAAATAAGTTGCCTTAAAATTTATCCCATAAAAAAAGCGCCTGGTAATTAACTTACCAGGCGCTTATATCGTTAATGAGTACTCTCTTATTTTAGTGTGAAACCGGTACGGCCCATGGTGTAACCATCCGCATACATCATTACGGTGTATTCGCCTTTTTGAAAAGCGCCCGGATTTACCCATTCAATGGTATAGGTAGCGCCGTCGTCTTTAAAATCGATCGCCGTTTTGTAGGTGTACTGCAAATCCTGACTGTCGGCGCTGAACGGGCCGGCATCAGTACCGGTAATCAGATTTCCGGTGGGGTCAATAATACGAATATAAATATCGTGCATTCCTTTCTCGGCTACCGAGTTGGCGGCTACCGTAAAATTCAGCTTGATTTTTTTGGCCTTGCTGGCTTTTGTTACATCAACTTCCTTACCGCTGCCCTTAATTTTGTAAGCCACAATTTCGGAGGTAGCCGTTTTCAAAGCGGAGGCTACTTTTACTTTGGTATTCAGTTCCTCGTTTTGTGTTTGTAATACGGTGGCCTTGGTTTTTACGGTAGCCAGCGTGTTTTTCAGCGTATCGTTTTCAACCGTCAGCGATTGCTTTTCGCGCTTTAAATCTTCAATGTCTGCGGTGTACTTGGTTACAAAATAGCGCAGCTGTTTAATGTCTTCCTGTGCAGTGGCCAACTCGCCGGCCGTAAGCTTACCTTTGGCCAGCGCCAGGCGCAATACCCTTATTTTTGCCTGCAATGAATCGGTGCGGGCTTTCATGGCGGCCGTCATTTTGGTTTTGCTCATGGCCGCTTGCTGCACTTGTGCATCCAATTGGTTTTCCAGGCTGTCTAACTCAGTTTTTAAGCGGCTCTTTTCATCCTCACTCTGGTAGATTACCCGGGTATCTTGCTTTCTTTCCAGGTACAAATACACATCTGTTCCCAACAAAGCCACCAACACCACAATCAGAAAGTAAATCACGTTTGATTTTCTTTGCGGGTTTTGTTGATTTTGTGCTTCCATTCGTATAAAAATTAAATAAATGCAGCAACATTAAAGTTGCAGGGTTCGTACTCTCCCGTCCGTCATCATCAAAAAGCTGAACAGGCGGGGCATAATTTTATTACTGATTGTAACATTTAATTAACTGCCTTAAAGCAGCGTTAAGTATAATGCACGGTAAAATTATATTTTTTCAGAACAAATAGGAGTAATTAACGGCATAAAGTAAGGTACAATCTGTTAAAAATCAAAACAACTGTTTACCCCTGCGTAATAAAAAAGGTAAACTAATAGTTTATGTATCTTTGCGGCTTTTAAAATTGAGAGGGTTACTGATGGGTATAACTAAAAGAGGGGTGCTGCTGGTATGTGCGCTGCTAACGGGATTGATGCTTAAAGCACAAACCGACACGATAAAACAACAGCGGCCTACCCCTAAGTATGAGTTCAGGGGGGTGTGGATTGCTACGGTAGTTAACATTGACTGGCCGCTTAGTCAGCACTACACTTCCGAAAGGCAGCAGCAGGAACTGGTTAACCTGATTGATTTTCATCACCAGGCCGGTATCAATGCCATAATGCTGCAGGTGCGCCCCGCTGCCGACGCCCTGTATGCCAAAAGCCGCGAACCCTGGTCAAAATACCTGACCGGCCAGCAGGGCCGGGGACCGTCTTACGACCCCCTGGAACTGGCCATTACCGAAGCGCATAAACGCGGTATGGAACTGCATGCCCGGTTTAACCCCTACCGGGCTACCTTTGATGCCAACTTTGCAGCGCTAAGTCCGCAGCATATTACCAAAATTCATCCGGAGTGGTTTTTTACCTACGGGCGCATCAAGCTGTTTAACCCCGGCCTGCCCGAAGTGCGCGAATACATTGTACAGGTGATACTGGATGTAGTGAAGAACTACGATGTAGACGGCATCCACATGGATGATTACTTTTACCCGTACCCCATTGCCGGGCAGCACATTAATGATAGTGAAGCCTACCAGAAATATGGCAGCCAGTTTCCGGATATCCGCGATTGGCGCCGCAACAACGTAGATGTACTGATAAAAACGCTGACGGACAGCATCCATAAATACAAGCCGCACATGAAATTCGGTATCAGCCCTTTCGGCATCTGGAAAAACGGTAACCAGGATCCTGAAGGCTCGGCCACCAATGGGGGCGCTTCTTACTATGAGCAGTTTGCCGATACCCGCAAGTGGGTAAAAGAGGGTTGGATAGATTATATCAGTCCGCAGATATACTGGCCGTTCAGCAACCGCTCGGCGGCTTTTGAAAAGCTGGTGAACTGGTGGAGCAACAATACCTATGGACGGCAACTGTACATCGGGCAGGCCGCTTACCGTATTGGTGAGCGTGGTTCGCCAAGTTTCAGGTTACCCGACCAGTTACCGGCACAGGTACGCTACCTGCGTAATAACCCGCGTATACAGGGCAGCATTTACTTCAGCTCCGCCTCATTGAAATCAAACCTGCTGGGTTTTACCGATTCGCTGCGGTATCATTATTACAAATATAAAGCCCTGCCGCCGCCTATGCTCTGGCTGGATTCAGTAGCACCCAACAATCCTCAGCTGCTGACCGCACGAACCGAAGCCAACCGGGTGCTGCTGCACTGGAGCACACCTTTGGAAGCCAAAGACAAAGAGCCGGTATATGGCTATGTAGTTTACCGCTTTGATGAAAAAGACAAGCTGGATATTACCGATCCGTCGCACATCATCAGCATACAATACAGCACGGAAACCGAGGCCGAAGACCGCACTACCCTGCCCGGCAAAAAATATATCTACGTGGTAACGGCCATTGACCGGCTTAAAAACGAAAGTGAACACTCGGAACCCTTCACAGTAATGGCGAAGT
>CAXTCH010000186.1:0-3434 GCA_964241945.1 uncultured Mucilaginibacter sp. | reverse complement strand
GTGAGGCTTTAACTATTCATCACCGCCCCGCCGTTAATATCCAGCGCCTGGCCGGTAATGGAGCGCTGGTTCAGTAAATAGGCGACCAGTTCAGCAATTTCTTCAGGCTGACTCATGCGGCGCAGCGGTACGCTTTGCATGGCGATATCATAAAAGGCCTGCTTGCTGATACCAATGCCGTCGGCAATACCCTGCAAGCCATCCTGCGACATTTGCGTATCTACCCAGCCCGGGCAAATGGCGTTTACCAGTATTTCTTCGGGGGCAAACTGCACCGCCCACGAGCGCATTAAGCCCAGCAAGCCGGCCTTGGAGGCACAATAAGCCGGATAGTTAGCCACGCCTAAACGGGCTAATACAGATGAAGTAATCAGGATATGTTTAGTACCTGCAGCTGACCGTAAATTGGGTAAAAAGGTATTGACAAAATTATAAGTGCCGGTAAGGTTGGTGCTGATAATTTCTTCCCACCGGTCGTCCTCACCCCAGTAATTCTCTCCACCGATGCCGGCATTGGCAATGAGGCCGTGCAATGGCAGCCCGGTGAGCTGTTGCGATGCCTGCTGCAGGCTTTTTAAATTGCGGATGTCTGCCTCCAGTACCTGATGACCCACGCCTGGTAACGCATGTAAGGTTTCAGCAAGTGTGCCGGCATGGCGGCCCAGTAAAATACAATGATGCCCGGCCGCAGCCAGTTGCCCGGCAATAGCCCGGCCAATACCACTGCCCGCGCCGCTGATAAGATACGTTTGCATAGCCATTATGAAACAGAGATTGAGTGTTGCGTTTGTAAACGGCCTAAATATAAATCCAATTCCTTGTCGCCCATACCGTAAATGGGGTACTGCCGCCAGAAGTGTTCATACAGGCTGTGCTTTTCTTGTATACCGCTTTGGTAAATATCCAGTAAGGCTTGTTCCACACTATTGAGGCCGGCATCATTAGGCTTACGGCGTTTAATATGCGCTTCAAGTGCAGCCCTCAGCCAGTGCAGGCTGCCCCAGTAACGGTTGGTGCTAAGCCATTGGCTTAATTCCTGTAAATCATTTTTAACCAGCAGGCGCCAGGCAATATCTGCCACATAAAAATCAATTGCGCTGATGCCGAGGCGGCCATCATATAAATTCTCCAGCTGACTGCCGTTGAGCTGGCCCATACCCCTGAAATCCGTTACCTCAGGATAGTCATCCGGGCTGATGAGGTACAGCTGCGGCTGAGATAAGTCTACCTGCCGCTTTAGCAGCATCAGTACGCCTAACAGGTTAATCTGGCAATGCAAATCAAATTCAAACCACAGGTTAATCTCCTCATATGGCTCGTTCAGTTTGGCCAGTTCATGGGTGACCTTGTGTTCATAACCGGCCGGCGTATCTTCAAAAGCCCGGGTAATCCAAGTGCTGCGCTGGTTCCAAAAGCCGGACGAAGTAATATCTTCCTCCAATGGCCCTTCCGACAGTACCTCGCGCCACACCAGCGTATCGCCATCTAAACCGGTTTGCTCAAAGCTGTGTAAGGTAGCATCGCCATTCAGAATATGCAAAATTTTACTCATTACGTATTATAACTTACCAAGGCGATTTTGGTTGGATGGAATTTTCCTGCCCGGTAAGCCTTAGTTGAACCGCAGCAAAATAACAACTTCAGTTTCAGTAAATCAACCCACCGCCAATCTTCCGAAATGGAGTAAAAAATTTGCTTGCGGATAGCATTTATACGTACCTTGTCATTACCAATTCTAACTACCGGCGCATAGCGTTTGCTTGGCGCTGTTGCCGGCCCTGTACTGTACATCTTACTAAACCTCAATAATTATGAAAGTTTTTACTGCAAAACGCTGGTTTTTAATTTGCTGTGTATGGCTAAGCGGGTATTGCCGGGCGGCCACACCGCCCGATAACGGCTGGCGGCAGCTGTTTAACGGCAAGGATTTAACCGGGTGGAAACACGTGGGCAAGGGCAGTATGTCGGTTGAGAATGGCATGATACGCGGGCATGAGGGTATGGGACTGCTGTATTACACCGGGCAGAAATTCAAAAATTGCACCATCAAGGTGGTGTATAAAATGCAGAAGTTCAACAGCAATTCGGGGGTTTTTATCCGCATCCCCATTGAACCACATGAAGAATGGATGCCGGTGTTTTATGGCTACGAGGTGCAGATCGACAATCATCCGGAAACTTCGGGTGAAGACGACCACCACGTAACCGGGACTTTGTATTCATTGACCACGCCCCTGGCTAAGCCCGGCAAACCCGGCCCGCAATGGAATACCATGGAAATTACGCTGGACGGCCCGCGTACCCTCATTTATGTAAACGGTCAAAAGGTAACCGACCATAAAGAGGGCGACCCCACCCCGCCGCGTAAATTTGATTTTGAACCGTATCCCGGCATCCGGCCTGATGCGGGGTATATCGGGCTGCAAAACCATGGCAAGGATGATGTGGTGTATTTTAAAGAAGTAGCGGTAAAGCCTTTAACCAAATCATAACCCTGCCTTAAACATGGAAGACACCAATAAAACTCCTGCCGGGGCAGGGATAAGCCGTAAGGATTTTATCAGGAAGGCCGCTGTCGCTACCGCCGGCTTTTATATTGTGCCCCGCTTTGTATTGGGCGGCAAAGGCTACGTGCCGCCCAGCGATAAGCTGTACATTGCGGCCGTTGGCTGCGGCGGCGAAGCCGAAAACGATATCCATCATTACGCCACTGCGCCTAAAAAGAATGCCGTGGTGGCTTTTTTGTGCGATGTGGACGACCGGCAGGCGGCTCCCCGGCGCAAGGAGTTCCCGAAAGCGCCTTATTACCATGACTGGCGCGAGCTGTTCGACAAAGAGCATCAGCATTTTGATGCCGTTACGGTAGCCATACCCGACCATAACCATGCGCTGGTAGGTTTAAGCGCCATGCAACTGCACAAGCACCTGTATCTGCAAAAGCCCCTCACGCATGATATTTATGAGGCGCGCCTGCTTACCGAGGCTTCAAAAAAGTATAAAGTAGTTACCCAAATGGGCGATCAGGGCGCATCGTGCGATGGCATGCGTACCCTGCGCGAGTGGTTTGATGCCGGCCTGATTGGCGACATTGAAAAAGTATATTGCTGGACCGACCGCCCCGTATGGCCGCAAGGCATCACCTGGCCCAAAGCCAAGCCGCCGGTACCACCCGAACTGAAATGGGATTTATGGCTGGGTACGGCGCAGCCCACCCATTATGTAGATAACCTGGTACCTTTCAACTGGCGCGGCTGGTGGGAGTTTGGTACCGGCGCCCTGGGCGATATGGGCTGCCACATTATGGGGCCGCCTTTTAAATTACTGGAACTGGGCTATCCGTCCGAAGTATCGGGCAGCGCCAGTACGGTGTACAGCGGTATTTTTAAGGAGGGAATTTACCCGGAAAGCGGTCCGGTATCCAGCTCCATTAAATT
>CAXTCH010000185.1:0-6997 GCA_964241945.1 uncultured Mucilaginibacter sp. | reverse complement strand
TGGGCCACTCAAACTTTAATTTTCCTTATCCATTGTTACAAATAATCTACTAAGTACATAATACAAAATAAATTCGAATTGCCCATTCATTGGAATGACTATGAAGACATAGCTATGGGACTTTATGAAAAGTTTGGCGATGAATTCGGCGAATCTAAAATATACCGCATCCGTTTTACAGAACTGTTAGACTGGGTGCTTACCCTACCTAACTTTGCCGATACCCGTGAGCAGGCCAATGAGGGCCATTTGGAGCAGATTCAATCGGCCTGGGTATACGAGTGGCGGGATAACCAATAGAATACAAGCGTTAAAACAAGAGCCGTGAGACACAAATTTAATTTCTTCACTGTTTTGTTTCTTGACTTTGCCTACCTGTCAGATGTTAGAAAAACTTAAAAATATTACCACCTTTGTTTTTGATGTAGACGGTGTATTGACCGATGGCTCAGTATTCGTTACCGAGAACGGTGAGCAAAGCCGTGCCTTTAATATTAAAGATGGTTATGCTATGCAATTGGCGGTTAAATTGGGTTACCATGTAGCGGCTATATCCGGCAGCCGCTCTAAAGTAGCTTTATACCGGCTAAACAGCCTGGGTATTACAGATGTTTATCTGGGCAGTCACATCAAATCTGAAAAGCTGCGTACTTATATGGAAGACCGTTCCATTACTCCGTCACAAGTGCTGTATATGGGTGATGATATTCCCGATTTGGAAGCCATGAAAATGGTTGGTTTACCGGCTTGCCCTGCGGATGCAGCAGAAGAAATCAAAGCCATCAGCGCTTATGTTTCGCCATTACCGGGCGGTAAAGGCTGTGTGCGTGAAATAGTGGAAAAGGTATTGAAGGTGCAAAAGCGCTGGATGGGAGCAGAGGCCTACAGCTGGTAAGCTGTAAAGTGAAAAATTATAAGATACACATTTTTATATGCATGGGTTACCTACCATAATATTGGCATCAAAGTCGCCGCGCCGGCAGGAGCTGTTAAAGCAAATGGATGTAAATTTCCGGGTGGTCTTGAAAGAAGTAGACGAAAGCTATCCCGAAGGACTACAACCCGAAGAAGTGGCAGTTTATATTGCTGAATTAAAAGCTAAGGCATTCGACGAGTCAGTTACCGACGAAGTAGTTTTAACTGCCGACACAATTGTTTGTATTGACAATCAGATATTAGGCAAGCCAAAAGATACGGAGCATGCCATCCGTATGTTGCAGCAGCTATCGGGCCGTGTGCACCGGGTGATTACCGGCGTTTGTATATGGCATAAAGGAGAACTGAATAAATTTTTTGATGTGTCTGAAGTATTTTTCCGCAAGCTGAGCGATGAGGAAATACGCAATTACGTAACTCAATATCAGCCATTAGATAAAGCCGGTGCTTATGGCATCCAGGAATGGGTAGGCGTTACGGGCATTGAGCGTATTAATGGTTCTTATACCAATGTGGTAGGGTTACCTACCGAAAAGGTCTACCAGCAGTTATTACGGCTAGCGCGTTGATATTTATTTAAGCCGGCTGATGACTTAAGGCTTCTGCCAGCACCCCTTCTTTCAAAGAATAGGCGGACATTTTTACCACATCAGGGTGCAGTTTATCTATCAGGTATTGCGTTAGTAAAGCCGCTACTACAATCATGTCAACCCTCACCGGCGCTATGGTTGAATTATTGGCCCGTTCCGCATGTGATGAAGCGATGATTTCATCAAACAATTCAATCAGCTTGTCAGCTCCGAAAGTGTAATTGATACATTCCTTCCAAACAATAGCCTTGCCTTGTTTTTTCTCCAGCAGTTCCGCATAAGTTTCAAACGCACCTGACGACCCAACCAGGGTGTTAATATGCTGTATGCCCAACGCTTGGTATAAATTGGCCAATTGCTCATCCAAATACGCATATAAAGCGTTCACAGATGCAGCAGGAATCGGGTCTTCTGTATGAAATTTAGCCATCAGGCGGGCGGCGCCTATTTCAAAACTGCGTTTCCAAAATATCTCATGCGTGTTGCACCAAATCAATTCAACACTACCGCCGCCAATGTCTACAACCAGATTATTGCCTTCCGTTAAGCACCCCGCGGCTTTAATACCATGATAAACATACATAGCCTCTGTATCACCATCGATCGTTTGAATTGCAATACCGGTAGCCTGCTTTACCTCTGTAATAAACTGGTCGCCATTGGCTGCATTGCGCAAAGCCGAAGTAGCCAAGGCTTTCACTTGAATTGGCTCATGTTCGTCCATATGCTTTTTAAACTGCTGCATGGCTTGCAGGCCACGCTGATAAGCTTCCGGGCGAATAAGGCCGTCATTAATACCGCCTTCGCCCAGCTTTGGTGCTTCGATTACATGGACAATTTCGGTAAAGTCAGGCATACGCCCTTCAGCAATCAGCAGGTGAAAGGTGTTGGTACCTAAATCAAGTACAGCAATCCGGTTTTTCATTGGTTCTATAAAAATAGCGAAATAGAATTATGTAGCAAGTGTTAAGTAATAAGACATTTTGCGGCTTAAAGAAATAAAGATCAGTGCTGGTGATCAAATCATCTGTTTAACAGGACGTCTTATAAATAACACTCACTACATCATACCAAACTATTCCTTATAAAAGAACCATTTCACCAACTCTCCGTAACTTGCCTTTTTGCCGTACATCAGTATGCCCACACGGTATATGCGGGATGCTATCCAGGTAGTGATCAGGAAACCAATAATCATCAACGTCATCGACAGGTATAATTGCCAGTCGGGAACCTGGAACGGGAAGCGCACCATCATCGCAATGGGAGCCGTAAGCGGTATTTCACTCAGCCAAATGGCTAATGAACTATCCGGGTTTTGTACAAGAAAGGAGATAGATAAGATGTAAGTAAACAATAAAGGCATTGTAACGGGAAACATGAACTGCTGCGTTTCTGTTTCACTATCCACCGCCGAACCCACCGCAGCAAAAATGGCGCTGTAAAGCAGGAAACCCGACAAGAAATAAAAGAAAAATACGCCCAGTATACTGCCTACCCGTATAGTACTTAAGCCACTGAATATTGCAGCGGCAGGCCCGCCCGACATGTTAAACTCCTTACTCACAATTTGAGTAACCCCATAGGAAAGCACAACCCACAACAAAAATTGTGTTAAGCCCACCAGGCCTACACCAATGATTTTGCCAAGCATCAATTGAAACGGCTTGACCGAAGAGACGATTACTTCAATAATGCGATTGGTCTTTTCTTCAATTACCCCACGCATTACCTGAGCGCCGTAGAGTAACAGCGACATATAAATTAGTATCGCACAGGCAACTCCTACACCGTAGGCAGCACCGCTGCTCGAATTTTCTTCGCCCTTGTCGGTGATTTGCTTATTGGCCACCTCCAAGTTTGTTTTGGTATGGCTCAACTTGTTGGTATCAATACCCACAGCTACCATATTGTAGTTAGTAGCAATGATGTTGATCTGGCTTTCGATGCTTGTGCTGGTGTTCAGATTAGGTTTACCGGTGGAAAATAATTGAATACTTGCTGGTTTAGCAAAACTTTTTGGCACGTATAACACATAATCATCTTCATTCTTTTTCAGCTCGGCTTTTGCTGCGCTAAGCGAGCCCTTGTAATGCTGAAAAGTCAAGTTTTTTTTATTGATAAATTTTCCGTCAAAAATACCGCTCTCGTCTACTACTTTAACATAACGCTGCTTATTCATCTCATCACTGTTTTTATAAAGCAGATAAATGATGCCGTACATTACCAAAAGCAGTAAGGGTACCAGCAGTGATGTAATGACAAAAGCTCTTTTACGTACACGCGACAGGTATTCGCGCTGTATGATAAGTAAAACTTTATTCATGGTTCAGGTAGTTTTATTTACGTTAGTGATAAATATATCATTCATGCTGGGAATTACTTCCTGCAGCATTTCTACCTGTACTTTAGGCAACAGATATTGTAATACTTCATTGGTGCTTGTTTCGGGAGTAAGCTGTACCGTTATTTGATAGCCTTCATCTTCCGCTTTTTCGCTCAGTAACTGATAAGGTTGCCGGGCGTTATCAGCAAGGTGATTGCCGGAGTAACGGATATGATAAGTGTTATTGCGATACGAGTTACGGATGTCTTTAACCTTACCGTCCAAAATTTTATGCGATTTATTGATGAGTGCTATGGAATCGCACAATTCTTCCACCGATTCCATACGGTGGGTGGAAAAGATAATGGTAGCTCCCTTTTTGTTCAACTCCAATATTTCATCTTTTATGGCTTCCGCATTCACCGGGTCAAAACCACTGAAGGGCTCGTCCAGGATAATCAAATCCGGGTTGTGCAATACGGTGGCAACAAACTGCGCTTTTTGCTGCATACCTTTGGAAAGCTCTTCCACCTTTTTGTTCCACCAGCTTTCAATACCCAACTTTTCGAACCAGTACTTAATGCGGCGCTTAGCTTCGTCATAGCTTAATCCTTTCAGTCGGGCCAAGTAAATAATCTGCTCACCAATTTCCATTTTCTTATACAACCCGCGTTCTTCGGGCATGTAACCGATACGTTCAATGTGCGATTGATTAAGCTTTTCGCCGTTAAAATAAATTTCGCCCGAATCAGGTGCGGTAATTTGATTGACGATGCGGATAAGCGATGTTTTACCTGCCCCGTTAGGCCCCAGCAGTCCGTAAACCTGCCCGTTGCCCACTTCCAGACTTACATCACTCAACGCACGGTGGCTAGCGTATTGCTTAACAATATTGCGGATACTTAGCATGTTTGGATGGATAAAGTTTATTTGTGTATAGCTTAGAGTTTTAAATTAAGCAGAATGTTACACACGGCAAAATTTAATTGTAACGCAGGTTCATAAAAAAAGCCGGCTGCAGTACAGTCGGCTTTATATGAAAATTAATCAACCTTTACTCAAAATATTCCTTCATCCGTTCAAAGAAGCTTTTTTCGTTCTTACCCGGATTGGGTTTAAAGTTAGGGGAGCTTTGCAGCTTCTCTAACAAATCACGTTCATCACGGCTAAGAGCTTTCGGCGTCCAGATGTTGATGTGTACCAGCTGATCGCCACGATGGTAGGAATTTACTTCCGGCACGCCTTTACTTTTGAGGCGTAGTATTTTACCACCCTGGGTACCGGGCTCTATCTTAATTTTAGCTTTACCATCAATGGTAGGTACCTCAATGCTGGTGCCGATAGCTGCATCAATAAAGCTGATGTGCAAATCATAAATGATGTTATTGCCATCACGTTTCAGTGTTTCATGCGGTACTTCTTCAATAAGGATGATCAGGTCGCCTGGTACGCCGCCGCGGGGGGCTGCGTTGCCTTTGCCGCTCATACTCAGCTGCATACCCTCGCTTACACCGGCAGGAATGTTGATGGAAATAGTTTCTTCACCACGTACCACGCCATCGCCATGGCATACGTTACATTTTGAAGTAATTACAGTGCCTTCGCCGTTACAGGTAGGGCAGGTGCTGGTGGTTTGCATCTGTCCTAAAATAGTATTGGTAACCCGGCGCACAGCACCCGAGCCACCGCAGGTACCACAGGTTTGAAATGCAGATTTATCTTTAGCCCCGGTACCATCGCAGGTTTTACAAGCCACTTGCTTGTTTACCTTGATTTTCTTTTCGGCACCATTGGCAATTTCTTCTAAAGTAAGGCGTACTTTAATGCGCAGGTTGCTGCCGCGGGCCACCCTGCGGCCGCCATTGCCCTGGCGGCCACCGCCGCCACCAAAAAAGCCTTCGAACGGACTCCCGCCGCCAAAAATATCGCCGAACTGACTGAAGATGTCGTCCATGTTCATGCCATTGCCGCCGTAGCCGCCGCCGTTGGCAGAATGGGCGTTGGCTGCATGGCCAAACTGGTCATAGCGCTGGCGCTTCTCAGCGTTGCTTAACACCTCGTAAGCTTCGGCAGCTTCTTTAAAATTGTCTTCCGCCTGCTTGTCACCCGGATTTTTGTCCGGATGGTATTTGATGGCCATTTTGCGGTAGGCTTTCTTTACTTCGTCAGCCGAAGCACCTTTCGCTACACCCAGCACATCATAATAATCTCTTTTTGCCATATCTCTTTATGTAGAGTGAGTAATGAAAGGTAAATAGTGAGGGTTTTACGGTATTTGCTTCCGTATAGTTAGCCGTTCGCTATTCACCATTCACTACTCACAAAGTAATTTATGCTCCAACAACTACTTTGGCAAAACGAACTACCTTATCGTTCAGGTAATAGCCTTTTTCCAGTTCGTCAACTACTTTTCCTTTTAAATCATCGGTAGGTGCGGGGATGTTGGTAATGGCTTCGTGCAGTTCAGGATCAAATTCCTGATTCCGGGCATCCATTTCCTTGAGTCCTTTTTGAGTAAGAATGTTTTTCAGCTTGTGTTGTACCAAAATTACGCCTTCTTTCACAGCAGTAATGTCGCTGGTGCTTTGCATGGCTTTTATGGCGCGGTCAAAATCATCCAGTACCGGCAACAAGGAGGCAATTACATCTTTGCCTGCAGTTTGCCTTTCTTCAATGCGTTCTTTAGTAGTACGACGTCTAAAGTTATCAAATTCAGCGTATAAACGCAAATATTTATCATTGGCCTGCGCCAATTCTTCTTTCAATTTACTCTCGGCCGATGGGGCTGCATCCTGACCGGCATTCAATTCATCCGCCAACGGGTTTTGTTCCTCATTCGCCGGAGTGCTTTCTGCATTCAGGTCGTTAAAGTTTTCAGGCATATCTTTAATTACTTTTTTCTTTTTGTTCCAGAACATATCTGCGTAGATAAGTCGGTTAGTGCAAATCAAGTTCCATGCCTTAACGTTAATTACGTCAGGCTGTCAGTTTATTTCAAATGTCAGTAATCTTTTGTCGGTTGATGGCAGCGAAAGAATGACAGGCAAGAAAATGGATAAGAAATAAGAAACAGGAGACAAGACACCGCTTCAGATGATAAAAGAAAATCTTGTTTCCTGTTTGTTACTTATAGTGCTAAATCTGC
>CAXTCH010000184.1:4374-7009 GCA_964241945.1 uncultured Mucilaginibacter sp. | reverse complement strand
CTTGGCTGGATTTTAAAACGGGATGCCAACCACAACGGCCTTGTGGAAATGACCAACGGAAACCAAACCGCACAAAAAAGCAGCGACTGGATTGATATCGTTTGGGCCTCGCACGAAAATGCTTTTGTGAATGCCAAGCTATATTATGCGCTGGTGAAATGGGCGGCCATAGAGGACGTGCTGGGTAATCCCGCCAAAGCAAAATATTATGCCGATTTTGCTGCCCGTCTTAAATCCAGTTTTAATAAATCAACCAGAGAGGGCGGTTTTTGGGATGAGGACAAGCAGTGTTACATTTACTGGCGCGATGACCGGAACGAGATACATGGGGTAAATATGGTTACCCCGGTAAACTTTATGGCTATTGCTTACGGCATTTGCGACCAGCCTGCGCGTCAGAAAACTATTTTAGAAAGCATAGAAGCACAGATGCAGCAGGAGAAGTTATTCTTTTGGCCCATCACCATGTCTTCTTACGCTCCCGGAGAACTTCGTAAAGATCAGCTGCCTTTTCCGAATTACGAAAACGGCGACTTGTTTCTTTCCTGGGGTTCCATCGGCGTTGCCGCATACGCTAAGTATAATCCGTCTATCGCCCTTAAATACATCAGGAATGTACTGGCACAGTTCAACAAGGACGGGTTGGCATTTCAGCGCTACAGCCGGAAAGACCAATCGGGGCAGGGTGATGATATACTGGCAGGAAACAGTTTAACGATTGTCGGCTTGTATCAATCCATTTATGGCATCAACCCGCTGTATAACCGACTGCTGATTGATCCGCACCTAACTCCGGAACTTAACGGAACTGTTTTGAACTATCGTTTTCATAAGCAGTTATTAAACATCCGGCTTGATACTGGTAGTTATGCAGTATCAAACGGAAAGTTTGAGTTGAGCGCCAAATATAAATTCGGATTTGCCGCATTGCCTAAACAACTTTGCTACTTTGATAAAGAAAGCCTGAAACCATCGCTACAAATAAATCATCCGGCTGGTTTAAAGGTGATGATTGCTTCCTGGTCTCATCAGGCTAAAACCTGGCGCTCAACATTTCATCCCGGCGATGCCGCTCCGGTAACCTATGTAGTTCAGCAGCTTATTCCGAACGCGGCTTATAAGGTGAACATTAATGATACCAAAGTACAGCAGTTGTACGCCAACGCTAAAGGACAAATTACCATCACCAGAAAACCTGCGGCTAAAACCGAACTCATCAGCATTCACCTGTAGTTTCACCGGTTGTGAAATAGTCTTGATAGTCAGAGTATTTCTATTTAGGTTCAGACCTTACTGAAGCCTTAGCTTGTTCGGCTGATGTTATCTTTTGGATGTTCTTATCATAAATGGCTTTCATAAGCTCCATGTGCCTGGTTAAAAACTCAAGCTCCGCTTCAGTATAATCCGAACATAGCTCCCTTACATCATTTGCAAGTGCCGTATAGTGCTGATGGGTGTTTTCATGTTTTTCGGGTAACATCCTCACCATAACTTTTCGCCGGTCAGCCGCGTCCCTTTCCCTGCGCACCAGCCCTGCCCTTTCCAGCCGGTCTATAACATTGGTGATGGCCCCGGTGGTCAACATGGTAACGCGGGCCAGGTCGCCGGCGGTGGATGGCCCCATTTCCAACAGGAAATCAATGCATTCAGCATCTGTAACATTCAGGCCGGATTGCCTTGCAATTACTGATTGCAGAAACAGCGTGGAACGGGTGAATACGCGTGTGGCATGCAACAACTGGTTTTGAGCGTCTTTCATGGAATTTTCGTGAATCTGCATTATTTAATTGTAACGGCAGCGAAATTTTAATATTATATCTTAATTTATATATATCTTAACAATTGAGATATATTTGTATTTAGGATTAGCTTATGGAACGAAAGAACAAACCCTGGCAAGCCATTGTATTGGCATTAATCACCACGCTGACTGCTGAACTGCTTTTTGGCACAACTCCGGTCAGCCGTGCCTTTATCCTGTTGCCGCAGTTATTGTATTATGGCTCAGGGTCTATCCTGATACGGGAAATTGCCCGCCGCCAAAAATTGTCCTGGCCTGCCATTGTACTGCTGGGGTTAGCCTTTGGGTGTATGGAGGAAGGGATTACGCTGCAATCCTTTTTTAACCCTCATTTCCTCGGCATCAACTTAACTCAGGGCAGGGTTGCCGGCGTTAATACGCTATGGGCAATTCACAGTACAGGCTACCATTGCTTTTGGAGCATCTGCACTTCGTTGCTGATTACCGAACTTATTTTTTCAAAAACAGCTGCTGATCCCTGGATTGGAAAAGCCGGCGTGTGGATTTCAGGAATTATATTTATTGCGGTTAGTTTGGCGCTGAATACCCAGTTCCGAAAGATGTCGGGATTTAACAGCGCTTTGCCGTATTACCTGGGCACATTGGCGTTAGTGATCATTCTTGTGCTATCCGCCTTTAAAATAGCGCCGCTGCACACCAACGCCGGAACCAACCAAAGCCGACCCGGTTTTTGGCTGACCGCTTTAAGTACTTTTTTGATTGCCGCCAGCTGGCTGTTCGGAATGTTTCTGCAATACATCTGGCCGCAGGCTTTACCGGTGGTAAGCCTTGGACTTGCATTAATTACGATTAGTGCAGGCTTTGTTTTACTGC
>CAXTCH010000184.1:3035-4274 GCA_964241945.1 uncultured Mucilaginibacter sp. | reverse complement strand
GATGCCGTTCATTTAACGGCTTTAGGAACGGCGGGTAGCGGCATCAAACACGCGGCAAAAGTTTCCGCCTCCTATTTTTTTTATCTCATCAGGGGTAAAACCGGTTTTCAGCATAGCATCAACTACAGCATAGTAAAATCCTGATTTTTGCTCGGCCCATGCCTCGTTGGTACGCTCTCCCGGGCGGCCATGGCCTGCGCCTCCCGGCGGTGGCTGACCGGCTTTGCCGTTATTGGAATTACCACCCGGAGGATTCCCTTTATCTTTTTCTCCGGGCTGAGGGCCATTGCCAAAGCCGCCGGCCGGCCGGTAAGATGGCGTAAGCTTGGTATCAGTACCGATACAAACATGGTCTGCCCCAATTACCTCAACCAGCGCCCGGATGTTTTGGGCATATTCTAAGGGCGTATCTGCCAGATGGGTCCATACACCAATAATGCCTCCTGCATCAGCCACCATTTGCGCCTGCTCTTTGCCGATTAATCTTGGCGCCATCATGCGGGCCATATTGGCATTTTGCCCTAATTGCGTATTGAGGCCGGTATGTGAGATAATAACCGGATGAGCAGCCACTTTTAGTGCAGCGGCGGTGGTCTCGGTGCCGGCATGCGCCAGATCAACAAGAATACCCAAGCGGTTACATTCCCTGATAACCTCTGCACCAAATGAAGTCAGTCCGCCGAATTTGGGCGGATTGGTATAGACATCACCCAGCGGTATAGCAGCATCGTTGTCATGCAGCAACCCCAGGTGGCGGAGGCCGCGGCTGTAAGCAATGCCGAGCCGATCCAGTTTACCTTCCATAAAATGCCCGCCTTCCACAGATTGCACCACAGTGGGCTGATGCTTTTGATGTGCAGCCTGCAAATCACGTAAATTCAGCGAGCGTTTCATTTGATTGCGCTTCAGCTGCTCATCCATAACCGTCAACCCGGTCTGAAATCGCTCCCAGGCTTGGCCGGGCTTGGTTAAGCGCTGGTAATCTAAAGCAAAAGTCATGCAGATAGCTGACAGGCCCGACTTCTTCAATTCGCTTGCCAGGTCAATATCCGGATCTGGTAACTCTGCCTTGTTGAGCGGAACGTCGATATGATTATGCGTGTCGATACCAATAGAGCCGGCGACGATGGCAGCCACCCGAGGATCCATGTCATCAACAGCCCAGGAAGCCAGCGGATGCAGCAGCAGGGCTGCACTCGTACCGGTAACACTGGTAAGAAATTCCCTCCGGGACCATAA
>CAXTCH010000184.1:0-2935 GCA_964241945.1 uncultured Mucilaginibacter sp. | reverse complement strand
TTAAGGGACAGGTAGCCTACCACAATAGCCGTGCTAAAAGTAAGGATGCCGTACTCCCAGGCCAGAGTTATGTCCAGATGCTTTTGGTTGCTCACCCACCCCGAATAAATGTAAATAAATGGAAAATGAGTGATATAAAGCGGATAAGAGATATCGCCGAGCCATTTGCATATCCTTGCTTCTGTCCGGCCCTTTACTTCTCCGCTTGCGCCCAGGTAAACCACCACCGGAAACAGCAAGACAATAGAAAGACTTTCATAAAGCCCGTTTATCCAGCGGTGTTCGGTTCCACCAAGCCGGGGTACACAAAACACGGCAATTAATAATAAACTGCTCCACAAAAAACTATTGCCGATACGGGCGGGCTTAACGGTTCGGGAAAGCAGCAGGCCGGCAAAAAACGGATACAGGAGCCGGGTAAACCCAATGCGCAGCTGTTCAAAATTAAGCGACCAGCCGCCTATCACATCACCATTTTTGCTGGTTACTGTGTAGTGAATTAAAATCAGAGCGGCTAAAATTACCAGTACCGTTAACGCCGGCTTGGAAAGCTTTCTTGCACCTAAGGCATACAAAATATTGGCTACATACTCATAAAAAAGCGACCATCCCGGGCCGTTCAGGGGATGCATTTCCTGCCAGCCCCGGATGTCCATAGATATCGGGACGGGCAGTAAAGTAAAGCCGATCAGCATAATTCCGATAAGTTGCCAAACCGGTACGGTATGAATGAGCGGCCATTGTGCAGAATCAGAGAAATAAAAGCATAAGGCCCCGATAAACATGCCCATTACCACCATGGGCTGCAAGCGCTCCAGCCGGCGCCTGAAGAAACCGCTGATGGTCATCTTCTTCCATCGGTCGTCGTATGCGTAACCAATTACAAAGCCTGATAACAGAAAAAAGAAATCAACAGCCAGATAACCATGATTCAGCGCCTGGTAAAAAGGATTGGCCGAAGATGCTTCTAACAGGTGATAAACGACCACCAATACAGCAGCAACACCGCGTATGCCATCTAAAATAGGATAGTGAGGTTTAGTTACAAGGTTATTGGAATGGCTGGTCATCGTAAATAATTCAGGTTGCGGGGTAAGAAGTTGATAGCAGGCATCTGAAATAAAGCGATAGTTCAATACTACAGAGCTCCTGCCAGATACTTATGAAGGTTAAAGTTATAAGAATCTTTCGTTTTACAATGACAAATATATTTCAGCTCTTTATTCATCAATGGCCAGCTTCCTTAACCAGCTTCTGGTACAACGCAGGCTATTAAAATAAAAGACAATACCTGTTGATGGTACGCATATAGCGATATCTCCGAATTTGTGCTTAATTTGGATAACTTATTTACCGCTTATTTAATTACTGCTTATGAAGGCCTTGTTTTTATTTTTGGGTTTAACTGCTTTTTCCCTTGCAGGCTCAGCGCAAAAAACTTATCCGCCGGCAGCGCCTTTGCCTTCCAAAAATTTGTCGCTGTTTGGCAGAGGATTATACCCCGGCGATGATACAACTTACAGATTGTTAAAGCACAGCGGGTTTAAAACATTGCTGCTTTCCAGTTTTTACATCCATGCCGACGGTGATTTATATTCGGGTGATTCTCATCAGCCTATTATCCATCAGGGTAAATGGGTGGGCGATTCCGCTTATGTAAGGCGGGTCAGAAACCTAAAAAAGAATTCTTCAATATCACGTATTGAAATATTACTGGAGGGCCGCTGGTATGGGCAACCCCCTAATACGTTTGACTTTATTCGCGATTGGTACGATTCTTCCAAATCCGTACCCGGAATTGTGACCGGTACCGGCGAGCAGAGCACGTTGTACTCAATTTGCAAGGTGCTGAAGGAAACACTGGGCGCTGATGCTTTTTGTATCGATGATGAATCGGTGTATGATAGTCCTTCTATTATTGCCATGGGCAAAATTGCAGCCCGACTGAACATGCACATGACTTTATGCCCGTTTACCAACTATACTTACTGGGGCGATATATTGAAAGCCTCAGATGCCCGCGTGGTAGATGCCCTGTACCTGCAATGCTATGACGGCGGAATAAAAAACGAAATTAAAGACTGGATTACAGCGCTGAAACCCAGCCAGCCGATATACCCTATATTTATGGTACGTGGCTCGTTCAGCACCTGCGATAGTTTTAAAGGAAGCAAATCTGTAAACGAAATTAAAACTCAGTTAAGAGGCTTTAAGCAAAGTTATCCGCAGATGAGCGGAGCCTCTATATGGCAGATAGCAGATGTAAAAAACTTTGTGCTGATGGGCTGTGCGTTAAAGGACCCGGCCTCCGGAACTGCGCGAAGCGAGGCTGAATTTTTAAATCAGTTAAAAACAGGTCTGGAAGGTGAACTATAGTAAAGTCCCTCCTTTTCATGCCTGGGGATGATTAATGTACGTTTTGCGGACTGATTAACCGACTTCCGCATTTAACAATAGGCTACAGCATTTTTCGGGCGGTAACCGGCATCGGAGGCTATCCGGGCGCAGACAGAAGGATGCAGACTTTCATTGGCATTAGGCGTCTGTTTTATAGGCCGCACATAATCGGGTGCAAACTTAAAAACCCCTACCTTTGAATTGTAAAGCTCGCCTGTAACATCTGGCTTAATACTGTGGTGCACATAATCGCCATGAAAGCCCAGTCCGCAGGCTTTTGCTTTCTCTACCATCCACTGCAGGGCCAGGTCACTCAGCCCTTCATCGGGATAGCCGCCCCCAACATTGGAATGTACACCTGCAAACCACACTTGTTCCAGCACCTGCGGGGTAAATCCCTTTCTAACCGTCTGGCTTTGCTGCCATATAGACGGCTGGAAGTTAGCACGCCGTTCATCAATGGCCAGAGCCTGATCCGCATGTTCTACCAGGCTGCTTAGCGTAGTGTCATGAAACTCGTATTTGGCTTTATCTATCC
>CAXTCH010000183.1:0-7019 GCA_964241945.1 uncultured Mucilaginibacter sp. | reverse complement strand
TATCCATGCCACTGCCGGTAAAGGAGACGTCGGCTTCTGCAATACCTGGACGCTCGAAATATCGGTGGCCCAGCCTGTGCGCATTTATGCGGGCATGCCTATTGGTCAGCTCATTTATTTTGTGGTAGAGGGCGATATTGAAACTTTTTATAACTCTAAAGGTAACGCCAAATATAACAACCCCACCACCCGCCCGGTAGAAAGCATGATGTGGAAGAATGTGTTCTAACATCAGCTTATTTTAGGCTCAATTGATTAGAACCGACCCTTTCTATACGGGGAGGGGAAGCACGGATAGTGCATATAGGCAACACCCTTAAAAGGCAGATTAAGTCTTTTACCGGTCACAATTTACAAATTGCTGCGGTGCGGGATTACAATTTTCAACCCACCGGATACTACTTCACTTTCATTACCGTTTGCTAAAAATATAAGCAAACTTAATTTTAACAAATAGCTGATTTATACGTTAGTTAGCTATAACTTTATGAAACAGAAGCAGGTGTGGGCCGGGTTGGCCGGTGTGACAATTTTAGTTTTAATCTTCAGTTTTACCTGGTTGGATGATCCGCTGAAACGGATACTGTCGCAACTGGACAAATGGACTACGGACAATCCGCAGGAGAAAGTGTACCTGCACCTGGATAAACCTTATTATGCCGCCGGCGACAATCTCTGGTTCAAAGCTTATGTAACCATAGGTGCCAAACATCAGTTATCAGCTTTGAGCGGTATCTTAAATGTGGAGCTTCTGGATGACCGGGATTCGATTAAACAATCTATAAAACTTCCGTTATCCAATGGTACAAGCTGGGGCGATTTTGCCTTGCCTGATAACCTGAAAGCAGGCACTTATCACGTCCGCGCCTACACCAACTGGATGCGCAATTTCAGCGAGGCCTGGTTTTATAATCAGCCTTTGGTAATTGGCAATGCACTGGCTGGTACCACGCCGGCAAAAGCCGATAAAACGTCTTCACGTTCGGTACCGGGGCAGTCCAGCGTGCAGTTTTTTCCGGAAAGCGGAAATCTCGTAAGTGGTATCACTTCTACCGTAGCTTTCAAAGCGGTTGGCAGTAACGGTTTAGGCATCGACATTAAAGGAGACGTACTGGATAATACCAACCGTAAAGTAACTTCTTTTACTTCACAGCATTTAGGAATGGGCACTTTTGCCTTACGCCCCGAAGCCGGTAAAACTTATCATGCAGTAATCAGCTATCCTGATGGTTCACAAAACAGCGTTAACCTGCCGCAGGTACAAACCAGCGGCTATGCGTTGCATATTACCGATGCTGGCGACCACTGGCAAATTCATATAACCACCAGTGCCGATTTGGCCGGCAAAAATTCAAACAGTCAGATCAACCTGGTAGGGCAGGAGGGCGGCCAGGTCTATTACGCGGGGCAAAGCAAGCTGGAAAATAACAGTTTCACGGCGGCGGTGCCTAAAAGCCGTTTCCCTATGGGTGTAGCGCAGTTCACCCTGTTCTCGTCTAACGGCAATCCGGTAGCCGAGCGGCTGGTATTTGTGCGTAACGATAACGATTTGCTCAAGCTGAACATAAGTACGCCGAAAGCCACTTATGCCTCGCGCGAAAAAACGCAGGTAAGTCTGCACGTGCAGGACAATAGCGGTAAACCTGTGGTGGGCGCCTTTTCCGCTGCGGTAATTAATGAAAGCAGTGTGCCGGTAAATGAAGCTGATGAAAGCACTATACTATCCAATATCTTATTAACCTCTGATCTGCAAGGCTATATTGAGCAGCCAGGTTATTATTTTACGAACATAAGCAGCAAAACGCAGTCTGATTTGGATGCCTTAATGCTGACTCAAGGGTATCGCCGTTTCGAGTGGCGGTTTATTCTGGCCAATAACTTTCCTGTTATTAAATACCCGCCCGAAAAGGCGCTGCAAATCAGCGGAACACTTACCTCGAAAGGTAAACCGGTAGCTAACGGCAGGGTAACGCTGTTTACTACGGCCGGCGGCGCGTTTATACTGGATACGGTAACCAACGCGCAGGGAAGGTTTGCCTTTCATGACCTGTTGTTTAAAGACAGCATCCGGTTCATTATACAGGCGCGTACCGGAAAAAACGGTAAGAACGTCACTATCAAAATGGATCAGCCTGCTGCACACACCGCTGCGGGACTAACGTACACTCCTGATTTGATGGTAAATGTTAATCCCGGGTTTGCTAGTTATCTGCAAAAAAGCAGGCAGCAGTATGATAACGATATAAAATACGGCCTTAACGGGCATACCATTGTATTGAAGGAAGTAGTGATTAAAGATAAACGCCCGGAGGTGCAAAATTCAACCAATTTAAACGGAGCAGGCCGCGCCGATCAGATTATTAAAGGCGATATATTTCAGCAACAGGGTTGCATTAATATCGCCCAATGCTTGCAGGGGCGTTTGGTGGGAGTTATCTTTCGCGGAGGTGTACCGTACTCTACCCGAAGCCTCAACCGCCCGATGCAGGTCATTGTGGATGGCGCTTACGTAAGCCCCGATTATGCCAATCAGATAAACCCGCTGGATATAGGCAGCATCGAAGTGCTGCGTTCCGGTATGTATACGGCTATTTATGGCGGGCAGGGTGCCGACGGGGTATTCATTATTAACACCCGGCGCGGTAATGATTATTCGCCCGAGGCATTTGCCAGTTATACGCCCGGCATTGTAACCTACGTACCCAAGGGCTTTTATATAGCCCGTGAGTTTTATAAGCCCGCTTACGCCGGCCCCGCACCGGCCGGTGCGGCTACTGATTTGCGTACGACTATTGATTGGGAACACAGCCTGGTTACGGACAAAGACGGCAATGTAAGCTTCAGTTACTACAATGCCGATACCAAAGGCACTTACCGGGTAGTAATAGAAGGAATAGATGATGCCGGACATTTAGGCTGGCAGGTTTATCGGTATGTGGTAAACTGATGCAGAATGACAGCAAAAAAGAGGCAGTAGGCAAGCGCAGGAAATAGAAATTTAGTCTTTTATTTCCTGCTTATGTACTTACGGCTTTACCGAAAATTTATCCCAGAAATCAACGGTTTTCGACATTTCGCTGTTGCTGCCCTGAGTGCCTCCGGCACGGTTCATGCCGCCACGGCCACCGCCCATGCCGCCACGACCGCCACCCATTCCTCCGCGACCGCCGCCGCCCATACCGCCCCGGCCCATGCCTCCGCCCTGCATACCGCCGGAATCAACATCGGTACGGGTTTGCTTGAAGCCGTTTACCTTAAAGTCAAAAGCCCAGCTTGCTTTGCCGGCATCCGATAAGTCGAAAAATTTAAGCGGAACAGCTACCTCATACAATAAATAACCTTTTTCATCATAACTCATGGCCGTTTTAAAGCCATAGGTATTGGCTGTAGTGATGACCTCGCTTTCCACATCCTTAAAACCGGTAACTTTTATGTTTCGCAGTTTGGTTAGTTTGGCCCGCATCATTTCATCATGATCTTGCGGGGCGTTATCATTATCCAACTGCTGTGTAGCTTGCTGCAAGGTGCTTTCATTGCCACCCACAGGAAAAGTAATGCTGTACGTATCTTTCTTTTTGCCGCTGGTGTTGATGCCTACGGTAAAACCGTTACGAAGCACCCGTGCCTGTTCGCTGGGGTCGCTGATGCGTATGGCAATGTAAATATTATCATGGTCGTTGGCTAAGTCATAGCCCAGCATTAATTCAGGGTTGTAATGCTTTAAACTATCCCCCCATTCGTGCAGGTCGCCGTCAATAGCGATGCCGGCAGGCGGCTTAGACAGGCTACTACTTTGGGCGTAGGCGATGTTAACGGAGCAAATTAACGCAGCAAATAAGTAGTAAGCAGATAGCGATTGTTTCATGGTTGAAATAATGGGGTTAAAAAAATATCAGTCAGTACAACAAAGTAAACCTATATAGGCACATTTTATTATGAATTTAGGTAAATTTGCATAATTACATGCCGACAGCATTATGCCGACAGAAACGCAAGAAGAAACCCTTACCCTCGAAGAAATACTGGCCAGCCTGAAAGAGGTACACCGCCTTATTTTGTGGAACGATGATCATAATACCTTTGATCACGTGATTCACTGCATGATGAAATACTTGGATTACTCTGAAGCACAATCGGAAAAGATTGCCTGGAAGGTGCATAATGAAGGCAAATGTGCGGTATTGGAGGGATCTTTTACTGAAATGGAAGTATACCGCAAAATTTTACAGCAGGAAGGGCTTACCGTTACGGTAGATTAACCTTGGCGTAACAACAGCTAAGCTTTATTCACAATTACTTAACTTCATTTTCATTATAGGGTAAACCCGGGAGCCGTCCTTTGCAGGGATTTAAACGCGCTCCATGAAGAAAAAATTACCCTATTTAATTCTGCTATTTCTTTGTATTTGTGGCTATTCCTACGGACAACGGCTTCCGGCAGGCTTAGTAAAAGGTTTCATAACCGACAAATCGACCGGCGAACCTTTGATTGGAGCTACCGTTACGCTTAAGAACCGCACTAACGGCAACAAAATTTCTACCAGTGTCGGGTTAGACGGTTCATTCGCTTTTAAAAATGTACTGGCCGGCAACTATGAGGTGGAAGCTCGGTATGTATCCTTTAAGGATGCGGAAGCCAATGTTACCGTGGATGACTATCACCTGGTTAACGTTAAGCTTTCCCTCGAGCATAAATCTAATGATCTTATCGAAGTAACCATCACCGGCGGCCGTAATGGCGGCAGTGACCAGGCAGCCCGCCGCGTTGAACAGCGCTCAGACCAGGTGTTGAATGCTGTTTCTTCGCGTTCTATTGAAGTATCGCCCGATATTACGATTGCTAACGTTACGCAGCGCGTTTCAGGAGTATCTGTTGAGCGCAGTAATAATGGAGAGGCGCAATATGCCATTATCCGCGGAATGGACCAGCGCTATCAGTATACGCTGATTGATGGCATCAAAATACCCAGCCCCAGCAATACCAACCGCTATGTACCGCTGGATATTTTTCCGGCGGATATCGTCGATCGCCTGGAGGTATACAAATCATTAACCGCCAACATGGAAGGCGACGCTATCGGCGGCGCTATCAATCTGGCTTTGAAAGAAGCACCTGATGATTTTACAGTTCGCTTAAATGTAGGTACAGGTTACGCCGAAAATTTTTTGAATGGCAGCGGCTTTACTAAGTTCGATCACAGCGCCAGCTTAAAGCAGTCGCCAAGAGTAAGCAACCCTAATGTGCCTGCTACTTTGGGTAGTTTTCCGAACAACCCGTTGCACTACAGCAATTTAAAAACGCCGCTGGCCAGCATTTTAGGTTTAAGCATTGGTGGTCGCACTAAGGATAAAAAATTGGGCGCTTTACTGGCTGCCAGTTACCAAAATACCTATCGCACTACGCACAGTATATTTTTTGATGACCAGGTAAATTTAATTACTAATAACCCTGATCCGCAGAGTGTGCAAAGCCGCGAATATAGTATTCAGCAGCAACGGGCTGCGTTTATCGGCAAGATAGATTATCGTTTCAACGATTATAATAAGCTTACGCTTAACGGCTCGTATATTAATCTGACCCAAAACGAGTACCGGTTTACTTCGGACACCAGTTTGCAGTTGGGCAGAACAGGAATTGGTACCGGCCGTATTAATCAGGATACCCGCAGTGATCGTACCGTTCAGCAAATTTATAATATAAACCTGCAGGGCGACCACCGCATTTCTCCCGAGTTCAGGGTGAACTGGATGGCGGTGTACTCAAAAGCTACTTATAACGAGCCGGACAGAACCGATTTAAATACAAATACCGGTGTTACCTTAAACAACGGGGCCTATGACCAGAGCGCTTATTTCTTTTCCAGCAGTGCAGCACAGTCCCGCATATTTGCCAAAAACTCTGACGAAGATAGAACCGGCTATCTGAATTTATTTTATACCCCAAACATAGCAGGTACCCGTGTGGAGTTCAATGCGGGTGGCATGTACCGCGACAAGCAGCGCCATAGTGTGTATGATGAATACGATTTACTGGCTGCCGCTTCTGCATCCGGCGCGCCGCAGCAGTTTACCGGAAATATTGACAACAACACTTTCTACCTGCCAACCGGCAACGCAGGTGGTACCGGCACCAACGCTTTAAATTATGATTTCACCGAAAAAACGGGTGCCGGTTACGGTCAGTTTAAATTTACAGTAGGTAAACTGCAAACTACCGGCGGTTTACGCTATGAGCATACCTATCAAAACTGGCTTACCACTACGCCAAGCGTAGTTGGCCGTTATGGTACCATTCAATACTATGACCTGCTGCCTAACCTGAATTTCAAATATAGGTTTGATGACAAGCAGGCGCTGCGCTTTTCTTATTATTCAGCCATCAGCCGCCCGAACTTTTTTGAACTGGTGCCGCACGTAGTAGGCGACCCGGATGCGGATTATCAGCAATATGGTAATTCCGATTTAAAAAGAACTACTGCCGAAAATTTCGACCTGCGCTATGAATTGTTTCCAAAAGGTTTAGACCAATTATTAGTAGGCGTATTTTATAAAGACATCAATAATCCGATTGAATACGCGCTGGAAAAAATTGGTAATAATGGCGGTAACTACGGCCTGGTGCCCGAAAACTTTGGTCAGGCACATAACTATGGCTTCGAGTTAGATTTTACCAAGTATATCCGCAGCTTTGGTATCCGCGCTAACTATACCTATACCGACTCGCGCATTACAACGGATAAGATTGTGGATTACCGCGATGCCAGCGGCAATGTAACCAACCGTACGCAGCAGCAAACCCGCCCGCTGCAGGGGCAGTCAAAAAATATCGGTAACGTATCCTTGCTGTACCGCAATGGCAACGCAGGTTTAGATGCCCAGTTATCACTGGTGTATACCGGCTCACGCATCAACGAAGTGTCGCCTTATTTGGATAACGATGTATGGCAGAAGGGCTTTACCACACTTGATTTTTCAACCGAAAAGCGGCTGTTTAAAAATCTGTCGGGTTACTTCAAGGC
>CAXTCH010000182.1:0-7043 GCA_964241945.1 uncultured Mucilaginibacter sp. | reverse complement strand
CTTGTTTTAATATAGGGGCTATCATCTTGCACGGTCCGCACCATTCGGCCGAAAAGTCGATCAACACGGGTTTGCCAGTGTTGATTAGTTCATTAAAAGCTGCCATAATAAATTATACAATTTCTTATTATGGTAACAACTTTATACAAGTTTCCGTTTGCGTTTTTTCTTAAAAATAACGGTCAAATGTTAGGCCGTACGTCAATAATAAGTTTTGACTTACCGTCCGGTTTTCATTATTATAATTAAAGGCCGCAGTAAAGTTTACCCATTTGTTAAGCTTGACAGCTAAATTATTGTTGGTGCGAAAAATATAGTCGCTGGCGCGGATGAAAGAACTTTGTAAGAAGCTGCTGCTGCTCACCGTAACCAGCTTCAAAAAAGTAAACCTGAATTGCAGGCGAAATGAATTACGCCAGGTATGATAAATCTGGCGTGTGGTATCTACCACAATATCGCTTTTGTCATACAAAATACCGTCGCTTACATTAAGCCAGGCATTATTTTTTTTATCCTGTATGATGTTATAAGCCAGCCCGCCGCCGGTTAATAACTGTGCGTTTATTTTCAATGAATAACTGGTGTTGTAATTGACCAAGCCCCAATAATATATTTTGTCTGCCTTAGTGTGCAGGTCGACGTTAATTATTGCTGAATAGTCATTGTTGGTCAAATCACCATTAGATTTACCGTAAATCCAGCCGTTGTTGGCGCTTACATCTACGTTGTTTTTTTTTAAGCCTAACGACAAGGCATTATTTAACAAATAAGTATTTACATTGGTTGCCCGGTTGATAGAACCTGTTGAAGTCAGGTTAACATGGTAATGCGTGGTATCACTGTATTGCGCAAAAGAATATTGTGTCATCAATACGCTACCCAACAACAATATGAGCGTCCTGAAAATGTAGTTTAATCTTACCAAAGTTTACCGAAAATAATAGATGAATAGCCTATACTTCCGAACTCATTAGTTCGTATGCGGAGGTTCTGCTTGCCGGAATAAGCCCATTTGATAATCACAAATCATCACAATGATTGCTGCTTAACCGCTGCTTTAACCCAACATCAGCAGTTCATCATCCGCGAGGCTGAGCTGTATGTTTTCACTGCCGGCAATACCTTCAATGGAGCCTTTGATATGGGCAGCGCTCAAAAGCACCTTTTCAAGTTGCTTTTCACGGGCTTTCCATAGCTTTTCCATAGCGGTACGTTCGTTCATGATCGACATCCGCATACTGGTAAATCCTTCCCTCAATGCCTTCCACTGCTCTGAGAACTCATTGCTCAGCAGGTAATCATACAACAGTTGCATTTTATCGCCTTTGTTCTCCTGCGAGCGGATAATGTTGGATGTCTTCACCACACAGTCACGCAATATGTAAGCCACCGGCTTTACTTCTTCGAAAGAGCATATCCAAACGCCATCTTTTTCACCAAAGCAATCCATCTCTTTAGGGTAACACTGCGTAACGATGACGGCCACATCAGCCCCTACATGGCGCATATCTTTTTTTAGCTTCTCAAGCCACTCGTGCGAAAACTCCTTGGTACGCTTGCTTTCATAAATGATCTTCCCGCATTCCTGCCCAAACTGATTGCGAACCGTTTGTACACAATCGGCGCCGCGCACACCCTTGCCCACTTCGTTTACCAAATCAAACGGAAAATAACTGCGCAGCAGTTCTTCTAAAATTAATTCCTGCGCTTCACCCTGTAACTGCATGGAACCCTGCTCGGCCTTGCGCTGCATTTCTTCAGCCAGCTTTTTCTGAGCATCCAGTTGTATTTCAAGCTCTTTTACCTTTAACTGGTATTCTGTGTCTTTTAAGGTAAAACGCTCTGTTTCCTGTTTACGGATTTGCTCGGTAAGCTCAGTGCGTTGTTCTTGTAACTTACGCTGGGTAAGCAATTCCAATTCCTGCTCGCGCTGAATCAGATTTTCTTCCTTCTGTAAAAAGTTCATTTCTTTTTGTCGGGCGTCGCGCAATTTATCCTCTGACTCCTTTACAGAATTTGTCAGCAGCTGCATCCGTGTTTCATAATCGGAGCTCACCGAACGGCGTATGCTTTGCTCAAGGTTTTCCTGCAACTGCTTCTTTTCAGTTAGCAAGCGCTGCTCAAACTGCTGCTCCTGTTGTTTCTGCCGGTTTAGTAAGTCGTCTTCCCGCTTGCGGAATTCCTCCTGCTTTTGCTGTGTAAACTGCTGCATCTGGATGCGTAGCTGTTTCCGGTACTCCTCATTCATCACCTCCTCAATCGGAAAGCCATGCTGGCATTTCGGGCATTTTACTTCAGTGGCCATATATCAATTGTAGTTAATTGAATTTAAAGTTGAAGTTAAAAGAAATGCACTGAAAGCAGGATTTAATTTATCCACACACCATGTGGATAATCACATCGACGATTAAAAAATCAACATAAAAATATCTCAGCTATTTATGAAAATAAAAAAGGCATCTTAATAAAGATGCCTTTAAGCTATGCGTATCATATTAACCAAGCACTAACGCCTTATCTGCTGTAACTGGTTAACTCTCGCCTTTAAATCATTCACTTCTTGTTGGTTGTGCTTATTTTCTATATAAAAGTATATCGCAGTGGCCAGGAAAATTTTACCTAAAAGAAAAACCGCTGCAAAGGCCCAGCGCCATAGTCTGTGTACTTTCAGATAATCTGATTGTGCTTCAACTTCAATGTAATGCGGCTCAGGTTTTTCTTCACGTGCTTCGGTTGAGTGCTTATAGCGTCGGCGAAACCCAAGTTCATCATCATTGGTTTCAATCAACCCGTTAATTTGACTTTCAATTCGGCTCCACAAAGCAGGCGGCGGTGTAATAGCCATTTGCATGGCCATCGTCTCCATATCATCCTCCAGTTGCAGCAATGCAGAATTAACAGCCGGGTACTGCCTTTTCATTTGCAGTACTTTACCTTCTTCACTTTCGGGTAGTGAACCGATAACGTAAGCCTCAAGTACTCCACTCAATATATACTGTTGTACACTATCTGCCATTTCTGATTACAATAAAAACCTCTTTTAAAATTTGCTTTACCTTCTCCTCTGATTCATTAATCTCACCTGCAATAACTTTAGCGGGTTTTTGATGATAATACATGCCGCAAAAAACAGCTCTTTGCTTTGCCGTTAACGTTGCCAGCTGACTACCAATTTTAGTCCACTTACTGTGAATGTCTTCTTCAAAAGCACGGCAATCGTGCTTTGAATGAATGAACGACAATAATTTTGATTTGGCTAATTGTTGCAACTGTGTCCACAAGCTTTGTTCAGACACGAACTGACTGTTTACCCCTGACTGAAAATCACTGAAAATTTCAACCAAATAGTTTTCGGCTAATTGGCGGTCCTTTACAATGTCTACTAAATATCCCAGCATCATGCCGCTATAACGGTTATAAACGTCGCGCGTAGCGTCAAGCTTAGTCCTTACCGGCAATACGGGTTCGCTGATTTGCAGTTTCACTTGTTACAAGTTATACAAAATTCGTAAATAAATCAATTATAAATTAATGTGAACAGTACTGGTTATAACTGACAGACACCTTATATTTTATCTCAAATCATTTTACGTAAGTGCGGGTTAAAACGTTGCTGTAATTTGTTTTATTTTGCCGTTCATGTTCAAAGACCTTACCGGCCGCGCCATTTACGATTATTACACACAGCGTTCGCCAGCCAAACTATGGATTTACAACCGCTACGGACCCAAAGAAGAAATGCCGGTTAGCATTTATTTCCGGTCGGTTCAGGAGATGCCTGCATTAGAGCTTACCGCATTACAACATTGCGAAGGTAAAATACTTGATATCGGCGCCGGAGCGGGTAGCCATTCGTTAATCTTACAACAGCGTGGATATGATGTAACTGCGCTTGATATCTCACCGTTATCTGTTCAGGTTGCACAATGCAGAGGCGTTAAACAAACGGTAGTTGCCGACATTTTTGAGTATTATACCGCCCGGTATCAAACCTTACTGCTTTTAATGAATGGTATCGGCCTGGTAGGTACCATTGAAGAGTTAAATAACTTTTTAACGCATGTAAAATCGTTATTGCTTCCGGGCGGGCAAATTCTTTTAGATTCATCAGATGTGGCTTATCTGTATCAGGGCAAGGCAAAACCGCTACAAAAATATTACGGTGAAATTGAGTACCAGTACAGGTACAAATCACAAAAAACCGATTGGTTTAGCTGGTTGTATATAGACTGCCATACACTCACACAAACAGCAGCCGCACATGGCTGGAACACTGAGATGTTATATGACGATGGCTATGACCAGTATCTGGCCAAACTCACTTTGGTCTGAATCAATCTTTTACCGCCGGATTTTGATTAAACATAGCCGACATGGTTGCATATAGTTCGGGGTGCTTTTTGGCAAACTGATCGGGTTTCTCAAAAAAGTATTCGGCGGCAACAGCTAAAAACTCAGCTTCATTGGTGAGCGCATAAGGGTTTATATCTGAGTGACCCTCTTTAATGCGATGCATTTCCTGGTGCATCATTTTAAGCCAGGGTAAGGTGCTTTCATGCGGCAGCAAATTTTCGGGGATACCGTCGGTAGCGCCATCGGTATTATCCAGCAAATGCACAAATTCATGTACGCCGGCATTTTCCTTGCCGGAGTTATCTGAAAAACCCTTAACCAAAGCAGCACGCGAAAGCAGCATTTGGCCATTCATGAAACCCGAGCCCACCATACCCATAATGTTTCGGTTTTCCCCCTCAAATTGGAAATCGTTATTAAAAGTATCCGGATAAACGATTACATTGGTAAGATGCGTATAGCTCCATCCATCAAAATTCATTATCGGGATTACTGCACTTGCCGCAACGCGAATCCGGTCAGCATCAGTCAGTTCAAAACCGACGCCTTCTACCTTTACGGTATCTAAAAATTCACCTGCTTTTTGTACAAACCGCTGCTGCATATCAGTACTCAGCTTCTTATGATAGGGCACGTATTCACCGAGCAGTTGGGATATATTTAATTGTTCCGCAGATGTTAAAACTTTCGGTCTACGTGTTCTGAGTATAAAGTAGGCGCTTACAATAATAACGATTAATAAAATTGCTAAAATAGGCAACATAGGTTTATTATCTATATAACTGATTGTTATCAGTACAACCCGCAACGCTAAATGTTCCATCTATTCCACGCCATGTACATTCATGGGTAAAATATATACTGCTTTTGAAGCTGTAACGAACAAGACATTTCTTTTTTTTCCACCGAAACATAAATTAGCTGTCCAAGGCTGAGGAACCTGAATATGAGCAATAATTTCGCCTTGCGGGTTAACCACCGTAACTCCGTTTCCAGCCATGTATAAGTTGCCCCTATCGTCCAGGGTAATGCCATCCGCTCCTTTGGCTATGAACAGTGTTTTACCTGTAAGGCTGCCGTCGGCCGCAATTCGATATCGGAACGTTTTATTGGCGGCAATATCAGCTACATACAAATATTTGCCATCAGGAGAACCAACTATGCCATTGGGCTTTTGTAACTCGCGTTCAACCACCACCGGTTGATGGCTGCCTTTGGCAAGGCGGTATACTTTTTCACCGTCCAACTCACTATGTATACGGGTCCAATAATCGCGCTGGTAATAAGGGTCAGTAAAATAAAGATCGCCGTTGGGATGTTCCCAAACATCATTCGGGCCATTTAAACGATGGCCCTGAAAATCTTTAACAAGAACAGTTATTTTTCCCTGCGGAGATATTGACCATAATTGGTTCTGTTCATCGGCACAATCCAGCATATAACCTTTACGGTCAATAAACATTCCGTTAGACCTACCGGCATTATTCATGAAAACTTTGAGCTTGCCGTGTGTATCATATCGCCATATTTTGTTGTTGGGCTGGTCGGTAAAGAACACATTACCTTTCGGGTCAACAGATGCACCTTCGGTAAAACCAAATTGATCAGAAACTAATTGCGGTTGTGATTGGTGTTTCAAAAATAGGCTTGCTGAATCGTTTATTACAGTATCTGCATGAATGCGGTTTACACTAAACTTTTCACAATCAGATTTAGCTGTCGGGATATATATCACCTGCAGAATCAGAACCGTTAAACATGCAAGTGTCATTCGTTTGAACCAACGTTTTGTTAGAGGAACACGATAAATCATAACATGAAGAAAACGAGTATAACAGCTTAGTTGCATATTTGCTTTATGTATTCGAAAGAACAGGCTTCGGCTTTACGACAAAGTTTTTGGACCACCTTTGGGCAATATATAGCGCCGCAATTATCGGCCGACGGGCTGAAAATTAATTGGGTGAATTATAAAACAGGCATTAAAAACATATTTTTCAAAATGACTGCCGAAAATAACTTTGCCGAAATAGCTATCGAAATCAGCCACGCTGATACAGGTATACAGGAGTTGTTTTTTGAACAATTTAAAGAGCTAAAATTAGTGCTGGAAGATACGCTGCAGGAAGAATGGGAATGGGAACTACACACCATTGATAACGGCAGACCCGTTAGTAAAATAAGTAAGCGTTTAGATAAAGTTAGCGTATACAACCGCAACGACTGGCCCGCCTTGATATCCTTTTTTAAACCACGCATTATAGCATTGGATAAATTTTGGAACATCACCAAATATAGCTTTGAGGCCTTGCAATAAAAGCAACATAATGAGGTGTGTGTTGTTTAATGAGTATGATAAAGTCCGTTCTGATCCTTACGCTGCTGTTTGCCGGCGCTGTGCAATTTAGCAACAAACGTCTGCTGTTAATTTATGCATATAAATCTGCCAACGCTCAGCTTGTAAAACAAAAGCAACTGCTGGAGAATGACCAACCCGGATTAAAGGAACGGGACATAGAGGTCAGGATTTATATACGACAAGAAAACCCCAAAGCCTTTGCTGACAAACATATCAAAGAACCTTTTACAGTGATATTGATTGGTAAAGACGGCAGCGAGAAATTACGTATGCAGGAGGTGCTGACACTTAAAAAATTATACGGCACTATTGACGCTATGCCTATGCGTAA